>NZ_JALFPR010000125.1:0-48530 GCF_022785585.1 Oliverpabstia sp.
CTGGTCGACTTTACGTTGTGGGTAAGTTCGATTATAATGGCAAAAGGTAACTGTTCAGTAACTTTACAGTTACGAGCAAAAATGCATTTAAAATCACCTTCGGTGATGGCATTTTTGCTTGTATGTCTCGGGATTTTGGCATATTTATGCCAAAACACCTCGCGGGATAATGGCTACTGAAGAGTTACGGAAAAAGATCAAAGGGAAATATGTGGGGAAAGAAAAGGGGAGAAAGAAATCATGAGTGAAATAACAGAACAAAATCAGGATCGGCTGATCATCGTGATTCCGGCATATAACGAGGAAGAAAACATAGAAAATGTAGTAGCACAGTGGCATCCCATCGTGGAAATAACAGGAGAGGACAGTCGATTGTTTGTCATCAATGACGGAAGTACAGATCGGACGCAGGAGGAACTGGATCATCTGCAGGGAAAATATCCGCAGCTTCGCACGGTAAAAAAAGAAAACCAGGGACACGGTGCCACTATTTTATATGGCTACCGCTGTGCGATTGCGGAAGGGGCAGATTATATTTTTCAGACAGATTCTGATGGACAGACTCTGCCGGAAGAATTCTGGAAGCTGTGGAAAGACAGGAAAAAGTGTGGGCTTTTGATTGGAAGCAGAAAAAAAAGACAGGACGGCTGGCAGCGGATCTTTGTGACACGGGTTCTTCGACTGGTGATCCTTGTGACATTTCACTGCTGGGTGGAAGATGCCAATACACCGTTCCGGCTGATGCGGGCTGCAGAACTGGAAGAAGTTTTAAAAGAGATTCCACCACAGTATTTTCTGGCAAATGTACTGATGACGGTGCGATATACAAAAGAAGGACGGCGGGTAATGTATTATCCAATTACATTCCGTCCGCGACAGGGTGGAGTCAATTCCATCAATATGAAAAAAATTGTAAAAATCGGTAAAACAACACTAAAAGACTTCCGGAAGTGGGGAGGTGCGAAACAGTGAATGAGAAAAGAAAGGGAATATGGAAAGCTGTTGTACTGACGGTGCTTTTTATGAGTGCACAGGTTCTGTTAAAAGAGGACGGAAAAGTATTTGCTGTCTGGTGGCTGACCATACTGGTGCTTGGATGGTGCAGTTTTCCGCTTTGCCAGTATCTTTTTTCCGGATTCCGTGACAGAGGATATCTGGTGGCAAAGATATTCGGTATTGCCGGTGCGGGATTTTTGATGTGGCTGGGAGCAAGTACGGGAATTGTACCGTTTACGCATGTGGGCTGTCTTGTAAGCACAGGTGTACTGGCAGCTGTCTGCTGGGGTGTCTGGATTGCGTTAAAGAAACAAAAGATAAAGGACAAAACGTCCTGGAAATTTACAACAGAATGGTACCAGACAGTGCTGGATGATGAACTGGTATTTATCTTATTCTTTCTTCTATGGACTTATGTGGCGGGATTTCGCCCGGCAGCGTACGGAACAGAAAAGTTCATGGACTATGGGTTTATGATGGCGATGATGCGCAGTACCACACTTCCGGCGAAGGATCTGTGGTATGCGGGAGCAAAAATCAACTATTATTATGGCGGACAGTATTTTGCTGTATTTTTAACGAAACTGACCAATACGCAGGTGGCACAGACGTACAATCTGATGCGGACACTGGTGGCAGGGTTTTGTTTTTCCGTTCCGTTTGCTCTGGTACGCCAGATGGTACTTGACAGCTGGAAAAGAGAAAAACCGGCACTGCTTGGCGGTGCCCTTGCGGGGGCAGGGGTATCTCTTGCCGGAAATATGCATTATGTGGTGATCGGAAAACTTCTTCCGTGGATCCGGGAGATCTTTCATCTGCCAAAAGGGGATTATACTTACTGGTTTCCGAATTCCACCCGTTATATCGGCTATTATCCGGCGGGAAATGATAAAACGATTCATGAATTCCCTTCCTACTCCTTTGTTTTGGGTGACTTACATGCCCATGTGGTCAATCTGATGTTTGTGGTGGCACTGATCAGTCTGGTTTATGCGATGATGCAACATTACAGCGGAAAAAATGCGCTGCAGGCGGAGGTGACAGGAAACAGGAATTTTTATAAAAACCAGGTAGCGGCAGCTCTGACAGATCCCTACGTGCTGGTGTTTGCTTTTCTGATCGGTATGTTTCACTGGACGAATTACTGGGATTTTGTCATCTACTATGTGATGGGTGGCATGGGAGTGATCTGGTGCAACTGCCAGAACTATAAAGAACTGGAAAAACCGCATCGTATGAGAATGACGATGGGGATCAGCCTGCTTCATGCGGTATGGGTATTCTTACTGGCAAACATAGCTGCACTGCCGTTTACTTTGCAGTTTCAGAGCATGGTCAGTGAAGTGGCACTTGCACAGAACCATTCCAGACCATATCAGTACTGGCTGATCTGGGGACTTCCGGCCATCGGGACAGTGCTTTTTTTCTGGTGCGTGAAACGGGAAGGTGCGAAAAAAGCGGATGCTTTCGGTGTGTTGCTGGGGATCTCGGCTCTGGGGCTGATCGTGATCCCGGAGATCGTTTATGTGAGAGATATCTATGAAAAAGAATACGCCAGATCCAACACAATGTTCAAATTGACCTATCAGGCATTTGCGATGTTTGGAATCTTATTTGGGTATGCACTGATCCGTCTGTGGATGGAGAAGAGGCATGTGATACGGAAAATTCTGACCAGCGTGGTGTTTGCCTGTTTTGTGGGCTGTTGTTTTTATACGGTAACTGCTGTGCATGCATGGTTTGGTCAGGTATGGAACCCGGCGCAGTATCAGGGACTGGATGCCACCGCATATCTTGAGACAACTTTTCCGGAAGACGCTGCGGCGATCCGCTGGCTCAATGAACATGTTACCGGCGATCCGGTGGTTCTTGAGGCAAATGGAGACAGTTACAGTGACTATGAACGGGTGTCCGCGATGACGGGACTTCCCACAGTGCTTGGCTGGTATGTCCATGAATGGCTGTGGCGAGGCGATACCGGGGCGCTGAATGAGCGTGCACAGGAGGTAGAGGCTATCTATACCTCGACGAACCAGGAAGAAGTAAAAAAACTGCTGAAAAAATATCAGGTCAGGTATATTTTTGTGGGTGCGAGAGAACGGGAAAAATATGCGGCACTGAACGAATCCATGCTGCAGTCGCTGGGAAATATTGTATTTTCCGACGAACAAAGCCAGACTTATGTGCTACAGGTTGCATTTTCGGGGCAGTAGGCTATAATAAAAAGGATGCAAAATACGCGGTACACCTGACAGGGAGGACCAGCGGATGAGAAGAAAGGACGGACAACCTATGTTGAAAGGAAAAACAGTGGTTCTGGCGGTAAGCGGAAGTATTGCAGCATATAAGATCGCTTCTCTGGCGAGTGCCCTTGGCAAACTTCACGCTGATGTGCAGGTGCTGATGACACAAAATGCCACGAATTTTATCAATCCCATCACCTTCGAGACCTTAACAGGAAATAAGTGTCTGGTGGATACGTTCGACCGGAATTTTCAGTATTCGGTAGAACATGTGGCGCTGGCAAAGCGGGCGGACGTGGTTCTGGTAGCACCGGCTTCTGCCAATGTGATCGGAAAAATTGCGAATGGAATTGCAGATGATATGCTGACAACAACAGTGATGGCATGTAAATGCAAAAAAATCATTTCTCCTGCGATGAATACACAGATGTTTGAAAATCCAATCGTGCAGGATAATCTGAAAAAGCTGGAACACTATGGATATGAAGTGATTCAGCCGGCAGTCGGACTTCTGGCATGTAAAGACGTGGGCCAAGGAAAGATGCCTGAGCCTGAGACCCTGCTCGAATACATTTTACAGGAAGTGGCTTATGAAAAAGATCTGAAAGGCAAAAAAATCCTTGTGACGGCAGGACCGACCCAGGAACCGATCGATCCGGTGCGGTATCTGACGAATCACTCCAGCGGAAAAATGGGGTATGCGATTGCAAAAGTCTGCAGCATGCGAGGTGCGGAGGTGACACTGGTCAGTGGAAAAACTGCCATAAAACCACCACTCTTTGTGGATGTGGTGCCGGTTACAACAGCGAGAGAGATGTATGAAGCGGTGACCGGCAGATCTGACCGGCAGGATATCGTGATCAAGGCGGCGGCTGTGGCAGATTATCGTCCGAAAACGATCAGTGAGCAGAAAGTGAAGAAAACGGACGAAGAACTCTCTATTGAGATGGAACGGACAGATGATATTCTGAAATATCTGGGTGAACATAAGAGGGCGAATCAGTTTCTGTGCGGATTTTCCATGGAGACGGAACATATGCTGGAAAATTCCAGAAAGAAATTGAAGAAAAAGAATCTGGATATGATCGTGGCAAATAATGTGAAAGTGGAAGGTGCCGGATTTGCCGGAGATACTAATATTGTAACACTGATCACCGCAGACGATGAAACACAGCTTCCGTTGTTAAGCAAGGAAGAAACGGCAGTGGAGATTATGAATAAGATTCTGGAACAGACAGAGAAACAGTTATAAGGGAGAGAATTATGATATTAGCTATTGATATCGGAAATACCAACATCGTAGTGGGATGTATCGATGAACAGAAAACCTATTTTATCGAGCGGGTTTCCACAGACAGAAGTAAGACAGAACTGGAATATGCCATTGTGATCAAAAATGTACTGGATATTTTCAAGATGTCTCCGAAAGAACTTGAGGGTGGTATCGTGTGTTCTGTTGTACCACAGATTACACAGATCGTAAAACTGGCAGCTGAAAAAATACTGAAAAAAGAAGTCATGGTGCTTGGCCCCGGAATTAAAACCGGCATGAATATTCTGATGGACAACCCGGCGCAGGTGGGAAGTGATCTAATTGCAGATGCGGTGGGAGCTATCAGAGAATACAAACCACCGATGATCATCTTTGATATGGGAACTGCGACGACGGTTTGTGTAGTCGACAGAAAGAAAAACTATATCGGCGGCATGATTCTTCCCGGTGTGCGGACTTCTCTGGATGCACTGACGGCGAGAGCTGCGCAGCTTTCTGGCATCGATCTGGAAGCACCGAAACGGGTGATCGGGAAAAATACCATTGAATGTATGAAGAGCGGCATCGTCTACAGCAATGCGGCACTGATCGATGGTGTGATCCTTCGGATGGAAGAAGAACTGGGTGAAAAAGCAACTGTGATCGCTACCGGAGGTCTGGCAAAGAGTATTGTTCCATATTGCAAAGAAGACGTGATCCTGGATGATGATCTGCTGTTAAAGGGACTTCTTTGGGTGTATAAGAAAAACAGCTGAAATTATATAATTCAGTGCGGGATATTATCATTGAACAGTAAAATAATTCAAGCAAAGGATAGAAAGAAAAAGGGGAAATGGTTGCATTTCCCCTTTTTATCGTCTACAATAAAACCATAAAACCCTAAGGAAAAGAGGAATTATTATATGAAACTGAAAAAAGATACTATTTGTGTCCAGGGAGGATGGCAGCCCAAGAACGGAGAACCGAGAGTACTGCCGATTTATCAGAGCACTACGTTCCGCTATGAGACAAGCGAAGAGATGGGAAAACTGTTTGATCTGGAGAAAGAAGGTTACTTTTATTCCCGTTTGCAGAATCCGACCTGCGATATTGTAGCACAGAAAATCTGTGATCTTGAGGGGGGCGTGGCAGCTATGCTTACTTCTTCCGGTCAGGCAGCTACGATGCTTGCGGTGACTAATATCTGTGAGGCAGGAGATCATATCATCTGTGCGGCAAAAATCTATGGCGGAACTTCTAATTTGTTAGCCGTTACCCTGCATCGTTTCGGAGTGGAAGTAGATCTGGTGGATCAGGATCTGCCGGAAGAAGAACTGGAAAAATACTTTAAACCGAATACAAAAGCAGTATTTGCCGAGACAATTTCCAACCCGGCAGGTGTTGTACTTGATATTGAAAAATTCGTGAATCTGGCACACAGCCATGGAGTACCGATGATCTGTGATAATACCTTTGCAACACCGATCAACTGCCAGCCATTTCAATTTGGTGTGGATATCGTCACGCATTCCACGACAAAATATATGGATGGACATGCCATGGCACTGGGTGGCTGTATCGTGGACAGTGGAAACTTTGACTGGGAAGCTCACAAAGAAAAATTTCCGGGTCTGACCACACCGGATGAATCGTATCATGGTGTTATTTACACACAGAAATTCGGGAAAAAAGCTTATATTCAGAAAGCGGTAGCACAGCTGATGCGAGATATGGGTTCCTGCCAGTCTCCGATGAATGCATTTCTGACCAATGTAGGCCTGGAAACATTGCACCTGAGAGTACCGCGACACTGTGAGAATGCATTAAAGATCGCGAAATTTCTGGAAAATCATGAAAAAGTGGCATGGGTGGAATATGCAGGGCTGGAAAGCAGCAAATACCATCAGCTGGCAGAAAAATATATGCCAAATGGTGTCTGTGGTGTACTTTGTTTCGGTCCTAAAGGAGGGAAAGAAGGTGCAATGCGATTCACCAATGCACTGAAACTGATCGCAATTGTAACTCATGTGGCAGATGCCCGTACCTGTGTTCTGCATCCGGCAAGCCATACCCACAGACAGCTGAATGAAGAACAGCTGATTGAGGCAGGTGTCCTTCCGGATCTGATCCGTCTCTCAGTTGGTATTGAAGATGTGGATGATTTGATTGCAGACCTTGCGCAGGCACTCGAAGCGGTGTAAAATAAAATCAGGATACTCCGGTACAGGGAAGATGACCGGGGACAGAAAAGGAGAAAGGCATCATGAGTAAAGCACAGGAGCTTATTAAAAAAGAAGGACTGGTGGGAATGATCATCACTGATCCCTATAACATGAGACACATCAGTGGTTTCCGCGGAGGAGAGGGTGCACTGTACATATCTGCCACCCAGCAGGTCCTGATTACAGATTCCCGTTATACGGAACAGGCAGAAAAAGAAAGTGATTTTACCATTGTTCAGGAACATCGCGGACATACCAGAGAGCAGATTTTTGCAGAATGTCTGGAAAAAGAAGAAGGCACACTGGCAATCGGATACGAAGATCAGTCGCTGCTTTGCAGCCAGTTCGACAAGATGAAAAAAGCACTTCCGGTTAAAGAGTGGGTGCCGATGGGGGGAAAAGTGGATGTACTTCGCAGAATCAAAACTGCAGAAGAAATCGAATATCTGGCACAGGCAGAGCATATCGGTGATGTTGCATTTTCCAGGATCCTGGATTTTCTGAAACCGGGAGTCAGTGAACTGGAAGTGGCAGCAGAACTGGAATATCAGATGAAAAAAGCAGGAGCAGAAGATCTCGGATTTAATACCATTATTGCTTCCGGACTGAACTCCTCTATGCCACATGCGATTCCGGGCAGAAAGAAACTGGAAGCCGGAGACTTTGTAACGATGGATTTCGGGTGCAAGTATGAGGGATACTGCTCTGATATGACAAGAACTGTAGTAATCGGAAAAGCCAATGATAAACAGAAAGAGATCTACAACGTGGTTCTGGAAGCACAACTGGCTGGCCTTGCTGCTGTAAAAGCCGGAAAAACAGGTAAGGAAGTGGATAAGGCCGCCAGAGATATCATTACAAAAGCTGGTTACGGTGACTGTTTTGGTCACAGTCTTGGTCACAGTGTGGGTCTGTTTATTCATGAGAAACCAGGACTTGCTCCGTCTGATGAAACCGTGCTGCAGGCAGGTATGATCGAAACTGTGGAACCGGGTATCTATGTACCGGGATTCGGCGGCGTTCGTATTGAAGATATGGTACTGGTTACCGAAACAGGTTGCAGAAACCTGGCGGGTTCTCCGAAGGAACTGATTGAACTGTAAAGCCCAGCCTGGTCACAGGAAAGCAGAAGATCAGTAGTCAGATAATAAGAATATATGCATAAAAAGGAAGAGATATCTGTGAAAACAGATACCTCTTCTCTTTTTTATGCGAGCAACGAACCAAAGTCCTGCTTGCACGAGACCTTGGCGATTGCCGCGAAAACGTTTAAATAATTATGCAGCTGTGCGGAAAATAGCAACTCTGTGTTTATCAAGAATTGTATACACAATCATGCCCAGGATTCCACAGGAAATCACTTCTCCGATACCGACCGTACCCATCAGGAACGGAATCGGAAGCGGTACCTGATAGCCGTAGTGCAGAACAAAGGGAACGATCAGGATATTGGAAATGATCGGTGGCAGTGGAGCCAGAAATTTGTTCCGGTTGCGGAGCAGATAGGTGAAGCAGGCGCCCAGTAAGGTGGCGATACTGCCGAAGATAATATCCGGAAGGATACATCCGCCAAGAATATTACTGATCAGGCATCCCACGAACAGACCGGGGATAGCTGCAGGCGTAAATACCGGAAGGATGGTCAGTGCCTCTGAGACACGCACCTGTACCTCTCCATAGGAAAACGGTGCCAGAATCACGGTCAGAACCACATAGATTGCTGCGATCATCGCAGATTGTGCGAGGAACAATGTGTTACTTTGTTTTTTCATATTCAGTTTCTCCTTTAGTTTTGTTTTACGAGTGGAAGGTCACGAACACTCGATTCATTTTCACGCGGCTTTTGAGTCAGACAGACATGGGTACATGGATATCTGGCGAATGCCGTGGAGGCATATACTGAAAGTATATGACCTACGCCGGAAATCGGCGGTCAGCCCTGTAAGACCTTGTTTTTATGGGCTTTGCGACAGGTCAGAATATAGCATATCAGCTGACAAAAAGCAAGAGGATTTTATAAAAAAATAAAATTGAGAAATACAACTTGTAAAGTTGTGCATACAAGTTATAAGATAGAGGAAAGAATACAGGCAGGAGGTGTGTATTACGGAGAAAGGGAAAAAATATATGTCCCTGATGGAAGAATTGAAAAGTAAGATTCTTTCCGGTGAGATCCGACCCGGTGCGAAGCTGCCGTCGGAAAATGAACTGGCGCAGGAATATGAGATCAGCCGCCATACAGTGCGAAAAGCACTGGCGATTCTGGTAACAGACGGATATATTACAACAAAACATGGCAAAGGAACTTTCTGTTCCGACAGGATGGCACACCGGAAGAATTCGAAAAATATTGCAGTGGTTACGACTTATATTTCCGATTACATTTTTCCACGTCTGATCCAGGGGATGGATCGGGTACTGACAGAACAGGGATACAGTATCATGCTGAAAAATACCGGAAACAGCCGGCAGAAAGAAGCACAGTGCCTCGAAGACATCCTGACCAAGGATGTGGACGGACTGATCATCGAACCGAGCAAAAGCCAGATTTTGTGCAGAAATATGCCTCTGTATGAGCAGCTTGACCGTATGGGCATCCCGTATGTCTTTATCCAGGGAAGCTACCTGCAGATGAAAAATAAACCGACGATTCTCCTGGATGATGCGAAAGGTGCGTACCTGCTGACAAAATATCTGATCGATACAGGACATCGACAGATCGCCGGTGTTTTCAAAGCAGATGACAGCCAGGGGGCAGAACGTCACAAAGGATATGTCAAAGCACTGCAGGAAGCAGGAATGTCTTATCAGCCGGAACTGGTGGTGTGGTTTCATACCGAAGACCGAAAGGTAAAACCAGCGGTGATGGTACAGATGATGCTGGAGGCGGAACTTCCGATTGATGCAGTGGTCTGCTACAACGACCAGATTGCGGTGGAAGTGATCCGGATGCTGGAACGGATCGGGAAAAAAGTACCGGAGGATCTGTCCGTGACAGGCTACGATGATTCGGTGATCGCAAGAACCGGTCCGGTGGAATTGACGACGGTGTCTCATCCACAGGAAAAACTTGGTGAGATGGCAGCAGAACTTCTGCTGGAACTGCTTCATGGGATACCACCCGAAGAATCCAGAGTACTTCGCCTGATTGAACCGGAGCTGGTGATCCGAAAGTCTTGTATGGAACGCCGGTGAGAGGAGAATAATAGAAAACGCTGGCAGCAGGCATCCGGAGTTTTTCGGAAAAAGGAAATAGAAAACATCAGTAACAGATAAAAATCGAACAAAAAACCTGTTTGATAAAAAAATAAAAACGAGCAAAATAAGGAGGAATTTTTCACATGAAAACAGCAAAAAAATATAAGTTCTGGTTTGCAACCGGCTCACAGGATCTGTATGGAGATGAGTGTCTGCAGAAAGTAGCAGAACATTCAAAAATCATTGTAAACGAACTGAACAAATCCGGGATTCTCCCATATGAAGTGGTATGGAAACCAACCCTGATCACAAATGAAGTCATCCGTAAAACGTTTAATGATGCAAATGCAGATGAAGAATGTGCGGGTGTGATCACCTGGATGCATACGTTCTCCCCGGCAAAATCCTGGATTCTTGGATTGCAGGAATACCGGAAACCACTGTTGCATCTGCATACGCAGTTCAATGAAGAAATTCCATACGATACGATTGATATGGACTTTATGAATGAAAATCAGTCTGCTCATGGCGACCGTGAATATGGACATATCGTATCCCGTATGGGAATTGTCCGTAAAGTTGTTGTCGGACACTGGGCAGCGAAAGAAGTGCAGGAAAAGATCGCTTCCTGGATGCGCACTGCAGTCGGTGTCATGGAAAGCAGCCATATCCGTGTGATGCGTATTGCGGATAATATGAGAAATGTAGCGGTTACCGAGGGCGATAAAGTAGAAGCGCAGATCAGATTCGGCTGGGAAATAGACGCTTATCCGGTTAATGAAATCGCAGAAGCTGTACAGGCAGTTGGAAAAGGTGATGTGGATGCGCTGGTAGAAGAATATTACAGTAAATACCAGATTCTGTTAGAGGGACGCGATCCGGAAGAATTCAAAAAACATGTAGCCGTACAGGCACAGATCGAGATCGGTTTTGAGAGATTCCTGGAAGAGAAGAATTATCAGGCGATTGTTACTCATTTCGGTGATCTTGGCGCACTGCAGCAGCTGCCGGGTCTGGCCATCCAGCGACTGATGGAAAAAGGTTATGGATTCGGTGGTGAAGGTGACTGGAAGACCGCAGCCATGGTACGTCTGATGAAGATCATGACTACAGGTAAAAAAGACGCAAAGGGAACTTCCTTTATGGAAGACTATACATACAATCTGGTTCCGGGAAAAGAAGGTATTCTGGAAGCACATATGTTGGAAGTATGCCCAACCATCGCAGACGGTCCGATTTCCATCAAAGTGAATCCGTTGTCTATGGGTGACAGAGAAGATCCTGCAAGACTGGTATTTACCTCGAAAACCGGTCCGGCTATTGCAACATCTCTGATTGATCTTGGCGATCGTTTCCGTCTGATCATCAACGATGTAGATTGCAAGAAGACAGAAAAAGAGATGCCGAAACTGCCGGTAGCAACCGCATTCTGGACTCCACAGCCAGATCTTGCCACAGGTGCAGAAGCATGGATTCTTGCAGGAGGAGCACACCATACCGCATTCTCCTACGATATCACCGCAGAACAGATGGGCGACTGGGCAGAAGCGATGGGTATCGAAGCAGTTTACATTGATAAAGATACGCAGATCAGAAATTTCAAGAACGAACTGAAATGGAATTCTATGTATTATAAACTGAACAAATAATCGTTCCAATAACAGGATGGAGAAAAAAATGACAGATAAAAATCAGATTATAAAAGAGATCCGGGCTGGGGAAACCAGCCTGGGAATCGAATTCGGTTCCACCAGAATCAAAGCGGTTCTGGTAGGCAAAGAGCATGCACCGATCGCTTCCGGAAGCTATGAGTGGGAAAACCAGCTGGTAGACGGCATCTGGACCTACAGCCTGGAAGATATCTGGAAAGGATTGCAGACCAGTTATCAGGAACTGGCAAAAGATGTAAAAGAACAGTACGGAGAGATCCTGACAAAGATCGGATCCATGGGATTCAGTGCCATGATGCACGGCTATATGCCATTTGACGAAGAGGACAATCTTCTGGTACCGTTCCGTACCTGGAGAAATAATATCACCGAGCAGGCGACCGATGTACTGACCCCGCTATTTGGTCAGCAGATTCCACAGAGATGGAGCATCGCACATCTGTATCAGGCCATCTTAAACGGTGAAGAACATGTAAAAGATATCACATTTTTCACTACACTGGCCGGTTATATCCACTGGAAACTGACCGGGAAGAAAGTTCTGGGTGTCGGCGACGCTTCCGGTATGTTCCCGATCGATTCGGAAACCGTAGATTATAACCAGAAGATGGTAGAACAGTTCGATGAACTGATAAAAGAAAAAGGATATCCATGGAAACTGCGAGAGATCCTGCCACAGGTTCTGTCTGCAGGAGAAGACGCAGGTACGCTGACCGAAGAAGGTGCAAAACTTCTGGATGTAAGCGGTAACTTGCAGCCGGGCAGTCTGGTGTGCCCGCCGGAAGGTGACGCAGGAACCGGTATGGCAGCGACTAACAGCGTAGCCGTACGCACCGGTAACGTATCCGCAGGTACTTCTGTATTTGCCATGATCGTTCTGGAAAAACCACTGTCAAAGGTATACGGAGAAATTGATATGGTGACAACACCGGACGGTATGCCGGTAGCTATGGTACATTCTCAGAACTGTACCTCAGATCTGAACGCATGGGTGAACCTGTTCCGGGAGAATCTGGAAAGTTTCGGCGTGAAAGTAGATACTAATACACTGTACGGTACTTTATATAACAAAGCCTTAGAGGGAGATGCAGACTGCGGCGGACTGCTTCCATACTGCTATTTTTCCGGAGAACATATTACACACTTTGAAGAGGGACGTCCGTTATTTGCGCGTACACCGGACAGCAAATTTACCCTGGCGAACTTTATGCGAAGCCACCTGTTTACAAGTGTGGGTGCGCTGAAACTGGGTATGGATATCCTGTTAAAAGAAGAAGGTGTGGTTGTAGATAAGCTTCTTGGGCACGGTGGGTTCTTCAAGACAAAAGGTGTGGGACAGAAGGTGATGGCGGCAGCGGTCAATGCGCCGGTATCCGTGATGGAAACAGCAGGAGAAGGCGGTGCCTGGGGAATCGCTCTTCTGGCTGCTTACCGTAAAAATAAAACAGAAGGCGAGAGCCTTGCTTCTTATCTGGAAGAACAGGTATTTGCAAAAGAAGAAAGTGTACAGATTGCACCGGATCCGAAAGATGTGGAAGGATTTGAAGCTTTTATGAACAGATATAAAGAGGGACTGGAGATTGAGCGTGCAGCAGTAGTACATCTGCACTAGGCAGGAGGAAACTATGTTAGAAGAATTAAAAAAAGCGGTATATGAAGCCAATATGCTGCTTCCAAAATACAATCTGGTAACCTTTACCTGGGGAAATGTCAGCCAGATTGACCGGGAAACCGGATATTTTGCCATCAAACCCAGTGGTGTTGACTATGACAAACTGACACCGGATGATATGGTGATCATGGATCTCGAGGGAAATAAGATTGAGGGAAGATACAATCCATCCTCTGATACACCTACTCATCTGGAATTGTACCGTGCATTTCCAAAGATCGGCGGTGTGGTACATACGCACTCTCCATGGGCAACCAGCTGGGCACAGGCAGGAAGAGGAATCCCGTGTTACGGAACCACCCATGCAGATTACATGTACGGAGAAATCCCGTGCGTGCGTTGCCTGACAAAAGAAGAGATCGATACGGCGTATGAGAAAAATACAGGACTTCTGATCGTAGATTACTTCAAAGATAAAGATTATGAAGCAGTACCTGCAGTTCTGTGCAAAAATCATGGACCATTCACCTGGGGAAAAGACGGACACGAAGCGGTTCATAATGCGGTCGTACTCGAAGAAGTTGCAAAGATGGCGGCACGCTGTGAGATGATCAATCCGCAGGTGAAACCGGCACCGCAGGAATTGCAGGATAAACATTATTACCGGAAACACGGAGCAAATGCATATTACGGACAGAAATGAAAAAGAGACAGCAGACATCGCCAGTAATTGACAAAAAATAATGCAAATGGTATCATTTACCAGTAATAAGCAAATCAATAAAAAGGAGGCTGTCGGGCGTGTCAGCAGACGATAAAGAGCAGGAAGAGGCAACGCGGGAAAAAAAGCCGAAAATGTCCAAAAAGAAGAAAGGTGCGATTGTTGCCGGGATTTTTTTGGCGCTGATTGTGATCATTGCCGGAGTTGTATATTATATGGGACATCGATATTATACAAAAACCAACTATATGACGGATGATGAAGTTCAGGCATTGATTGAAAAACAGAAAGAAGAGCAACAGGAGAAAGAAACAGAGGAAGAAACGACGGTAGAGGAAGAAGTGGATCCGGAATTGCTGGAGGCACAGCAGAACATGGCACAATATGCATCTGCGGAGCCAATCACTACGGATGGAAATGTATACAATATTATGCTGGTTGGTCTGGATACGACAGATAAAGGCTGGATTGGGAACTCAGACTCTATGATTCTGATCTCTGTTAACTATCGTCTGGAACAGATTTCCATGATTTCCCTGATGCGTGATACCCATGTAATGATTCCGGGAATCGGATACCGTAAGTTGAATGCCACGTATCCCAATGGTGGAGGACCATTGCTTACCAAGACCGTAGAAGAGAATTACAAGATTGATGTAGACCGATATGTCACGGTGGATTTTGGTTCGATGATTGATATTATCGATGAAATCGGTACTATTGAAATTACTTTTACCCCAAAAGAAGCAGAAAATGCAAACAAAAGTATCAAACAGCAGTGCAGGATACTGGGATTAAAATCTAAAAAATATCTGATTCCGGGTGAGGGAACCTATGAATGTAATGGTATGCAGGCGGTGGCTTATGCACGTATCCGAAAAGTAGGTAATTCCGATTATCAGCGCACAGAACGTCAGAGAGAGGTACTGTTAAAACTCCTTGATAAAGTAAAGACTATGAGCTTTGAAGATCTGGATCGTTTGGCAACCCGTCTGCTTCCGTTACTGACACATAACGTACCGGAAAGTGAATTCTGGGGTTTACTGGCAAAAGCGCCGACATTGATGAAGTATAAAATTATTTCCGATCGCATTCCTTATGATGGTATGTATCATGGCTACAACGGGGATCTCGTTCCGGACTGGGAGCCTACCGTACGAAAATTGAAAGAGACGATTTATGGTGCGGATGTACTGGATGAGGAAGGAAATGTGGTGACACCGACGCAGGAGACAGAAACAGCAGATACCACAACCGGAAGTGAAACAGATACACAGAATACAGAAGCAACAGGCGATTCCGGTCAGATTACCATGGAAGCAGAAATCGGAACAGGAGATTCGTCCGCACAGATTATCCGTGGAAATGATGCAGATGGGCAGGTAGAGGAAAGCCTGCAGAATAACAGTGGGAAAAAAGCTGCTGTGATAGCGGATAATACAGGTACTGCGGAGAGTACAGGCGGAACGATGAATGAAAAAAAACTGAAGAATCCGTATACTGATCCGGTCTTTGTCCTGCGGGTTCCACAGGCACCGGAGGAAGAGGATAGCAAACTGGTCGACGGTGATTATCAATGGCAGAAACCTAAAGTGAGCAAGGGAATCCAATAATAAAAAGAGCAGAAAATTTTATGGAGCACATAAAGTTTTCTGCTCTTTTTGTGGGAAATGAGTTAAAATCCGTGGGTGTATAAGATCCTGGCTTCTGCGACAACAGCAAAATCCGGTGTGGTATGTTTTGTCTGGTTTGTAGTTGAAAATCAGACAACAATCTGTCATACTAAGGGAAGTGAAGAAATGTATTTCTGAAATATCAGATACCGAATTTTCAGGGATACAGGAAAGAAGGGCTAATAATGAAGGTATTTGCACATCGAGGATTCAGCGGAAAATATCCGGAAAATACTATGCTGGCATTTAAAAAAGCGGAAGAAGTTGGCTGTTATGGCATCGAGTTGGATGTACAGCTGACGAAAGACGATGAGATCGTGATCATGCATGATGAGACCATTGACCGAACGACCAGTGGAACAGGAAATATTCGTGATTATACGTATCAGGAATTGTGTCTTGTTGACTGCTACGGAAAGTTTGAAGGAAAATATGACTTTCAGCGGATTCCAACGCTGCGGGAGTATCTGACCTGGGTAAAGGATACGGGACTGGTTACCAATATTGAACTGAAAAACAGTGTGTATTACTACGAACACCTGGAAGAAAAAGTAATCGATATGGTGCGGGAATTCCAGATGGAAGACCGCGTGATTTTTTCTTCCTTTAATCTGGTATCCATCAACAAATGCAAGAAAATGCTGCCGGAAGTTCCGATGGGATATCTGATGGAAGCACGGATGGATAATATGGGATTTTTCACAGAAGAAAATGGTGTGGAATATTATCATCCGGATAAGAACTTTCTGACAGAAGAGATGGTGCGGGATTGTCATGCGCATGGGATTGGTGTCAATGTGTGGACTGTCAACAAAAAAGAACTCATGGAACAGTTAAACAACTGGAACGTCGATGGTATTTTCACAAATTTCCCGGATCGGGCCAAAGAACTGGGACTTGAAAATAAAAAATCGTAACTGTCCGTATCTTTCACAACGGCTGTTGAATAGTAAAAAAACTAATGTCCTGTTCTAAAAAAGGCATAAAAGTTTCATATTTTTTTAAGAATTCAATTATTGCGGTGAAAAGCATTCGTCTGTATAATAGTCATAACTGATACTCTCTACAGAAAACAGCAAAACAGACATGAAAAAAGCAGAGTAATAAAAGAAAAATCAGATAATATGAAAAATAAGCAACGTAATTATTAAAAAGTCTGACAGTTACGAATAAAAGGACAGGAGGAAAGAATATGGCGGGATTTAAATTAAAAGTAACACCGGAGATGGAAAGCTTAACACAGGTATGTGTGGAAAACAGTAAGATGGATCCGTCTCTGTATGGAAAATACGATGTAAAACGTGGGCTGCGTGATGTCAACGGAAAAGGTGTGCTGGCAGGTCTGACACAGATTTCGTCCATTTGTTCCACAGATGTGGTGGATGGGAAAACAGTTCCCTGTGAAGGAAGATTATACTATCGCGGGTATGATATCCATGAACTGACGCAGGGATTTTTAAGAGAACAGCGTTTTGGATTTGAAGAAGTTACTTATCTGCTGTTATTCGGAAAGCTACCCAACGAAAAAGAACTGGCAGACTTTAAGGTCCTGCTGGCGGGCCAGCGATCTCTGCCTAAGAACTTTGTCCGCGATGTTATCATGAAAGCACCGACCAAGGATATGATGAATACGTTATCCAGAAGTGTGCTGACGTTATATGCCTATGATCATAATGCGGATGATACTTCTCTGCCGAATGTCCTACGTCAGTGTCTGAATCTTATCAGTGTTTTTCCGATGCTGTCGGTATACAGTTATCAGGCATACAATCATTATATCAAAGGAAAAAGTCTGTATATCCATAATCCGGATCCGAAACTTTCTGTTGCAGAAAATATTTTGCTGATGCTTCGTCCGGATATGCAGTATACGCAGTTAGAGGCAACGATTCTGGATCTTGCACTGGTGCTGCATATGGAGCATGGTGGTGGTAATAACTCAACATTTACCACTCATGTGGTGACTTCTTCAGGAACAGACACGTATTCGGCAGTAGCAGCCGCCCTGGGTTCCCTGAAAGGACCGAAGCACGGTGGTGCCAATATCAAAGTAGTCCAGATGTTCAAAGACATGAAAAAACAGGTGAAAGACTGGACGGATGAGGAAGAAGTAGGAGCTTACCTTCGCGCGCTGCTTCATAAAGAAGCTTTTGATAAAAAAGGCCTGATCTATGGAATGGGGCACGCTGTATATTCCATTTCCGATCCGAGAGCAGAAATCTTCAAAGGGTTTGTACAGAAATTGGCCCATGAAAAGGGCAAAGACAAAGACTTTGCACTTTACAGTATGGTAGAACAGCTGGCACCGAAGATTATTGGAGAAGAGTGTCATATTTATAAGGGCGTAAGTGCCAATGTGGATTTCTACAGCGGATTTGTGTACAGCATGCTGGATCTTCCGACCGAGCTGTTCACACCAATGTTTGCCATTGCACGTATCGTCGGCTGGAGTGCACCCCGGATGGAAGAACTGATCAATATGGATAAGATTATTCGTCCGGCTTATAAAACAGTAAAAGAAGAAGAAATTTACCGTCCTCTGGAAGAACGGTAAACAAAGAAGAAAGGAAGCGTTACAAACATGAAACGAGCAGGTCTGGTACTGGAAGGTGGAGCAAACAGGGGTGTTTTTACCAGCGGAGCACTGGACTATCTGATGGAACAGGATTTTTATATTCCGTATGTGGTTGGAACTTCCGCAGGTGCGTGCAATGCGGTGGATTATGTGTCAAGGCAGCCACTGCGTACAAAGAACTGTACCATTATTACGGATAAGAAGAAGCGTTATGTAACAATAAAAAATACACTGAAGACGGGAACATTGCTGGATATGGATCTGATTTTTGAAAAATATCCGAATGAAATCTTTCCGTTTGATTTTGATACTTTCCTGAATTCGGACATGCAGTGCGAGATGGTGGTGACCAACTGCATTACAGGAAAAGCGGAATATCTGAGCGAACACTCCAGTGCAAAACGGATGATGGATATCTGCAGAGCGTCGTGCAGTATGCCGCTGGCGACGAAAACAGTATTTGTGGACGGCATTCCGTATGTGGATGGTGGAGTGGCCGATTCCATCCCCATCATCCATTCCCTGAAGACAGGACATCAGAGAAATGTAATCATTCTGACCAGAAATAAAGGCTATCGGAAACATTCCAGCGGAAAACAGGACCGTCTGTTTGAACTCGCTTACGGAAAGAAATATCCGAAACTGGTCGAAGTACTCGAACAGCGTGCAAAAGTCTATAACAAGACGTTGTATTATATTGACAAATGGGAAAAAGAAGGAAAAGTATTTGTTCTCAGACCGGAGATCGAGCCGGTAGCCCGTCTGGAGCGGGATACACAGAAGCTGGAGAACTTTTATCAGCATGGTTATGATCTGATGGAAGAGAAATTTGAGGAAATGAAATGGTTTTTAAACCGTTGATTAGAGGGAGAACAAAAGATGCTGTTTGAAACATTTTATCCGGATACCTGGGTGGATTCCACCTATCAGATTGATTTTGATGAACTGTATAAAAAAGGATACCGTGGCCTTATCTTTGATATCGACAATACTCTGGTACCTCATGGAGAACCGGCAGATGAGCGGGCGAAAGCGTTGTTTGCGCATCTGAAAGAGCTTGGTTTTTCCTGCTGTCTGTTGTCGAACAATCAGCTGGAGCGTGTGCAGATGTTCAACAGAGATGTGCAGGTGCATTATATCGAGGATGCACATAAGCCTTCCCGCAAAAATTATCTGAAAGCGATGGAACTGATGGGCACGGATTTGTCTGATACTGTGTTTATCGGTGATCAGCTGTTTACTGATGTGTATGGGGCAAAGAGGACAGGAATGGCGAACATCCTTGTGAAACCGATCCATCCGAAAGAAGAGATTCAGATTATACTGAAACGGTATCTGGAGAAAATTGTTTTGCATTTTTATCAGAAAAACAGGAAATCTGGTCGTATTTGAAAAAATTAGTTGAAAAATCCCTGTAGTTATTATAGAATATGAGTAGCCAAGCTCAAATATATTAAGAAGGCAGATACCCGGAAATCACCGGGTATTGTGAGTTATAAGGAGGAATATCATATGATTTCAGCAGGAGATTTCAGAAACGGTGTAACATTGGAAATCGATGGAAACGTTGTTCAGATTCTCGAGTTTCAGCATGTAAAACCTGGTAAAGGTGCAGCTTTTGTAAGAACAAAATTAAAAAATGTCATCAACGGTGGTGTGGTAGAAAAAACTTTCAGACCTACTGAAAAATTCCCACAGGCTCGTATCGACAGAGTAGATATGCAGTATCTGTATGCAGATGGGGATCTGTTCAACTTTATGAATATGGAAACTTATGATCAGATGGCAGTTGATAAAGATACTGTTGGCGATTCTCTGAAATTTGTAAAAGAGAACGAAACTGTTAAAGTATGTTCTTATAACGGAAGTGTATTCGCTATCGAGCCGCCTCTGTTTGTAGAACTGGAGATCACTGAAACAGAACCTGGATTCAAAGGTGATACCGCTCAGGGTGCTACAAAACCTGCAACTGTTGAAACAGGCGCACAGGTAAACGTACCTCTGTTTGTAAATCAGGGAGATAAAATCAAAATCGATACCAGAACAGGTGAATATCTGTCCAGAGTATAAGATTTAACAGTCGAAATTGATAACAGATCGTAAAGCCCCGGAAAATACAGGATTTTCCGGGGCTTTGTTTTTGAAGCATTGCATAGCAGCAATTGGCAGTGGATCAGTTTAGAGTATGCGGTATGTCTCGGGGTTTCTGTGGCCTTTGCTCACAAAAAACACATCACAGGATATTACCGGTGAACAATAATTGTTGATGGTAACAATGCAGACAGATACAAGAAATTGCTTGCATTTTTAAGAGAAAACATGTATGATATAAAAGTAATTTACATTTCTATTTCAGTGATGTTTCGTCACATTTTCCCCATATGAACATCTGAAATTCATAAAAATCAAAGGAGAACAATTTGAATTATCAGGAATTTCGATGTGAATTTTTAGAACGAATGAAAGAAGTTATGGAAGAGGGGGTGAGTATTACCACCGAAAAAATCAACAAAAATAACGGGGTCGTTATGGAAGGTCTTGTATTAAAAAGTGAGAATGCCCGGGTTGCTTCGATCTTTTATATGGAAGATTATTTTTCTTACTGGGAAAAAGGAGTTCCGCTAGAACAGCTGGTTCGGAAAGTGATGTGGCAATTTGAACATTGCAAACCTCAGATGGATGTGGAAACGGATTTTTTTCAAAATTATCAGGAAATCAAAGAAAACATCTGTTTTAAACTGATTAATTACGAGAGAAACCGGGAACTGTTAAAAAAAGTCCCGCATAAGCGAATCCTGGATCTGGCGATGGTATTTTATTATCGGATCCAGAAAGATGAGACAATGCAGGCAACCATTCTGATAGAGTATGCTCATCTGAACGCATGGAAAATTACGCAGGAAGAACTGATCGAAAATGCAAAACGATATACATATCTAAAACTGCCGGCAGAATTTATTAATATGAAGGGTCTGCTGGGTCTGGTACAGGGAAAAGAAAAGCAAATGTATGTTTTGACTAATAAAGAACGGTCACTGGGAGCAGGAACATTCTTATATCCGGGCGTGTTAAAACAGGCTGAAGAACTTCTGGGAGAGCGATTCTATGTGTTGCCAAGCAGTATTCATGAATGTATTCTGATCCCGGAGGAGGAAGGAATGTATCAGGAAGCACTGACAGAAATTGTAACGGAAATCAATGAAAGTCAGGTCGATCCGAAGGAGGTTCTGTCGGATCAGGCGTATTTTTACAGTGCGGAAGATAAAAGAGTTCATTTGTGAAAGCAGCAGATGACGGATAAGTTTTAGGTTACTGGGAACGGAGTGAACAGTAACAGTTTTAGCGAACAAGACTCTTTACAAACGAGAACAGATGTGTTATTATTTATAAATGTGAGTAAGGTAAAAGTCTCACGGATACGCATCTGTAGCTCAGGGGATAGAGCAATGGTTTCCGGTACCATGTGTCGGGGGTTCGAATCCCTCCAGATGCGTTTCTTTTTACATTTTTCCAGAAGAACGGAAGAAAAATCAGGATCGTACCCAATCATAAGGAGGCATACGATATGGATGATTTCAGAGAATGGCTGTCAGATAATCTTAGATATTTCATGTTGGGATTTGGCATTCTGGCAGTGGTATTGATTTTATTTTTCGGTGTTCGTTTTATTTCCTCAAAATTTGGAAATCAGAAAACAACCGAACCGAAACAGGAGACACAGCAGGAGACGGAAACACCGACTCCGACGCAGGAAGCAGAAGAAACACCGGCAACAACCGCGGAACCGGAAACAACACCGGCAGCAGGAGAGCTGGAACTGAATGCCTATCCGCAGGTCAATGCACTGATAGAAAAATATTATGCAGCACTGACAGGCAAAGACGTGCAGAGTTTAAAAGAACTGGTGGATGAACTGGATCCGTCAGATGAAAGTGCGATCACGAATTCTCAGTATATTGAAGGATACAGTAACGTACAGGTATATACAAAAAAAGGCATGACAGATACCAGTTATGTGGTATTTGCAGCTTATGATCATAAGTATGTGGGTTATGATACACTTCTGCCAGGAATCAGTTATCTATATGTGGATACAAAAGAAGATGGAAGTTTGTATATTGTGGCAGATCCGAACGAGGAACAGCTTGCATATATCAGTGAACAGCTTGAAGATGCCAAGGTACAGGAACTGCTGAACAGTACACAGGCATCTTATGATGAAAAACTGGCTTCTGATGAAGCTTTGTCAAAATATCTGTCAGAGCTTGGAGTGGAAGGATCTGCGGCCATGGAAGCAGCAGAAGGGGCGCAGATTACCGTAAAATCCAATTGCAATATCAGAAAAGAACCATCGCAGGATGCAGAATCCATCGGCAAACTGGTGGGTGGACAGACTGTGACCAAGACCGGTGAGGATGGAGATTGGATTAAAATTGAATTTGAAGGACAAACTGGCTATGTAAGGGGCGATATGTTCCAGTAGACAGGAGAAAAAGGACTGTTGCCTTGATCGATTTCAGAAGCTATTCTGAAAAGGTTAAAGTAACAGCCTTTTGCTTTACAGGGAAAAAGAACCCGAACACCGGAGGAGTAAAAGAATGGAAAGTATTCGGCTGAATAAATATTTGAGTGATGCAGGAATCTGTTCCAGGAGACAGGCAGATCGCTGGATAGAAGAAAAAAGAATAACAGTGAACGGAGAAATTGCCGGAATGGGAATGAAAGTTGCACCGGACAGCGAGGTATGCCTGGATGGAAAACCGATTAAAAAAGAAGAGAAAAAAGTTCTTCTGGCGATGAATAAACCTGCGGGGATTGTCTGTACTGCGGAGAAGAGAGAAAGAAATAATATTGTGGATTACATGAAGTATCCGAAACGAATCTATCCGGTGGGAAGACTGGATAAAGATTCTACCGGGCTGTTACTGCTGACGAATGACGGAGAACTGGTTAACAAGATCATGCGTGCCGGCAATTATCATGAAAAAGAATATCTGGTATCGGTAAATAAACCGGTAACGGAGGAATTCTGCAGAAAAATGAGTCGCGGAGTGGCGATTCTTGATACAGTGACCCGTCCCTGTAAAGTGGAAAAAACAGGAGAAAAAAGTTTCCGGATCATTTTGACACAGGGATTAAATCGGCAGATTCGGCGGATGTGTGAGACACTGGGATATCGGGTGATGACTCTGCAAAGAGTCAGGATCATGAATATTCGACTGGGAAGTTTAAAGGAAGGAACCTGGAGGAACATCGAGGGAGAAGAACGAAAAGAACTGGATGCCCTGTTGTCTGATTCCAGTTCTTTGTCCGTGAAAGAACGAAATGAAAAACAGAGAGAAAGAAGAGGTGGCATATGAACGCAGAAAAAAGACAACAGGCGATCCGACGGATGAAAGAACTGTCGGGAATACTGAAAGAAGCATCCCGCGCATATTATGCTGAGGACAGGGAAATCATGAGCAATCTGGAATATGATGCACTGTATGATGAACTGGTAAAACTGGAAGAAGAGACACAGATGGTCCTGGCAGGAAGTGCTACGACTACAGTGGGATATGAGGCGGTGGATGAACTGCCGAAAGAGGCACATGAAAGTCCGATGCTTTCTCTGGATAAAACAAAAGACAGGGAAGTGTTACGAGGATTCATAGGGGATCACAAAACATTGCTCTCCTGGAAAATGGATGGCCTGACGGTGGTTCTCACTTATTATCAGGGAAAATTGCAAAAAGCAGTAACACGTGGGAATGGAGTAGTTGGTGAGGTGATCACCAATAATGTACGGGTATTTGATAATATTCCGTTAAAGATTCCATATCAGGGAGAACTGACTCTTCGCGGAGAGGCAATTATAACATATTCTGAGTTTGAAAAAATCAACAGTCAAATTGAGGATGTGGATGCAAAATATAAGAATCCAAGAAATTTATGCAGCGGTTCGGTACGCCAGTTAAACAATGAGATCACAGCAAAACGGCATGTACGTTTTTATGCATTTTCGCTGGTAAAAGCAGATGGAGTAGATTTTGAAAATTCCAGACAAAAACAGATGGAATGGTTGAAAGATCAGGGGTTTGAAGTGGTGGAGTATCGTGTGGTGACAGGAGCTGAACTGGATGATGCGATGGAATATTTTGCAACACGGATTGAACAAAACGATTTTCCATCGGATGGACTGGTGGCGCTGTATGATGATATTGCCTATGGTGAGTCCCTGGGAAGAACAGCCAAATTTCCACGGAATGCTTTTGCGTTTAAATGGGCAGATGAGATGGTGGAGACTACACTTGAGCAAATCGAATGGAGCCCGTCTAGAACCGGTCTGATCAATCCGGTGGCAATTTTCACGCCGGTGGAGCTGGAAGGATCTACAGTGAGTCGGGCAAGTGTGCATAATATCAGCATTATGCGAAAACTGGAACTTGGCATTGGTGACCGGATCAGAGTTTACAAAGCCAATATGATCATTCCACAGATTGGCGAAAATCTCACGAAAAGCGGTGTAAAAGATATTCCTTCCACCTGCCCGGCATGCGGAGGAAAAACTGTGATCGAAAAGGTGAATGATGTGGAAGCCTTATATTGCAGGAATCCGGAATGTCCGGCAAAGGCAATTAAAGGGTTTACATTATTTGTCAGTCGGGATGCGATGAATATCGATGGCCTGTCGGAGGCAACACTGGAGAAATTCATTGCCAGAGGTTTTATCAAGAATTTTGGGGATATTTTTGAAATCGGCAAACATAAAGATGAGATCATCCGGATGGAGGGATTTGGAGAAAAATCATATGAAAATCTGATAGAAAGTCTGAAACGGGCGAAAAAGACAGAACTTCCAAGGGTGCTATATGCACTGGGTATTCCCAATATCGGTCTTGCCAATGCAAAGATGATCTGCAAAGAACTGAATTATGATATGGAAAAGATTCGTTATGCATCGGAAGAAGAACTGGCGGCGATTGACGGTATTGGCCCTGTTATAGCAAAGAGTTTTGTGAACTACTTTAAAAAAGAAGGAACACAGGAAAAACTAGATCATCTGCTGTCGCATCTCGAAATCGAATCGGCACCAAAGCAGCTAGAAACGCAGATTTTTGAGAACATGAATTTTGTGATCACCGGAAGTGTGGAACATTTTGCCAATCGAAAAGAAGTGAAAGAGGAGATTGAGAAGAGGGGCGGAAAAGTAACGGGAAGCGTGACTTCGAAGACTTCATATCTGATCAATAATGATACCCGGTCGGCCTCTTCAAAAAATCGAAAAGCAAAAGAACTGGGAATTCCAATCATTTCGGAAGAGATGTTTCTCAAGATGATAGAAGAGGGAGTATAAGTTCGCTGCATTGACTTTCAGAGGCAGATTGAGTAGAATGTACAGTAACAATGGAGAAAAGAACGAAAGAAAATATGAAAAAAAGACAGAAGATACCATGGTGGAACAGAAAGAATCAGGTGCATATAATGGGAAAAATTCAGAGAATTCGGGAATCGAAAACGGGAAAGACAATAGTAAAAAAAGGAAAGAGTGGCATTGGCCGGATTCTGTTTGGGCGAACCGGAATCATCCTTCTGTTACTGCTTTTGCAGCTGGGGATTCTTTTTATTGTGTTCAGCAGACTGCAACAGCATATAATTTATGCTTACTGGCTGTTTGTCCTGCTCTCCGCGCTGACAGCGATACTGATTATCAATCGACCGGGAAATCCGGCGTTTAAGCTGGCGTGGATGGTTCCGATTACATTCTTTCCGGTTTTCGGTATGCTGCTGTATCTGTTTGTGGAATTTCAGGCGGAAACAGTGTGGCTGAATCATCGTCTTCAAAATGTGGAACAGCAGATGCGAAAATATGTTTTGCAAGATCCTGATGTTTTTGAAGAACTGGAAAAGATAGATAAACGGGTTGCCAATTTATCCAGATATGTGACAGAAAAAGGTGGTTTTCCGACGTATAAAAATTATCATACGACATATTACCCATGGGGGAAAGACAAATTCGAAGCATTAATTGAAGAACTGAATAAAGCGGAGAAATTCATTTTCATGGAGTACTTCATTGTTGCGGAAGGAAAAATGTGGAACACTGTGCTGGAGATTTTGAAAAAGAAGGTACAGGAGGGCGTGGAAGTCCGGTTTATGTATGACGGTACCTGTAGTATTTCACTGCTCCCGTATAATTATCCGAAAAAACTGGAGGAATACGGAATCAGATGTAAGATATTCAATCCCATCAAACCGGCACTATCTACGGTGCAGAATAACCGTGACCACAGAAAAATTGTAGTGATTGATGGAAAGACAGCTTTTACCGGTGGTGTTAATCTTGCAGACGAATATATCGGAGAACTGGAAAGGTTTGGAACCTGGAAAGATACTGCGATTATGGTTCAGGGAGAGGCGGTAAGAAACTTTACTCTGATGTTTCTGGAAATATGGAACGTAGATGAACCGCAGGAGGATTATGAAAAATATCTGGATGCATCTTATTGTTATGGCATGACGGAAGGGGAAGGCTATGTGATTCCTTACGGTGACAGTCCGCTGGATCATGAGAATGTGGGCGAGCTTGTCTATATGGATATTCTGAACAGTGCAAAAGATTATGTGCATATTATGACGCCATATCTGATTCTGGATCATGAGATGCTCACGGCACTTACATATGCGGCAAAACGTGGTGTGGATGTAAAGATTATTATGCCGGGGATTCCGGATAAAGCGTATGCGTTTGCACTGGCAAAGACTTACTATCCTGAACTTTTGCGGGCAGGTGTGAAGATTTATCAGTATAAACCTGGTTTTGTCCATGCAAAATCTTTCACTTCAGATGACTGTAAAGGGGTAGTGGGAACTATCAATCTGGATTACCGGAGTCTGTTTCTGCATTTTGAATGTGCAGTATATTTGTACCAGGTACCACAGATTGCAGATGTGGAGGCAGATTTTCAGGAGACGTTGAAAGACTGTCGGGAAATCAGCATGGAAGACTGGAAAAATGAGAAATTTATTACGAAATTGACGGGAAGAGTACTTCGACTGATTGCCCCGTTGATGTAAATTAAAAAGTAGACAGGAGATGTGTAACAATGCCGATTAAGATACAAAGCGATTTACCGGTAAAAGAGATTCTGGAACAGGAAAATATATTTGTCATGGATGATACCCGTGCGATGCACCAGGATATTCGTCCGATTCAGATCCTGATTCTGAATCTGATGCCATTAAAGGAAGAGACAGAACTTCAGCTGCTCCGCTCTCTGTCCAACACACCGTTGCAGATTGATGTGACCTTTATGGCAGTGGCGAGTCATGAAGCAAAGAATACTTCCCGAAGCCATTTGAATAAGTTTTATATAAGCTTTGAACAGGTGAAAGAACAGAAATTTGACGGTATGATCATTACCGGAGCACCGGTAGAACAGATGGAGTTTGAAGAAGTGGATTATTGGGAAGAACTGACAGAGATCATGGAGTGGAGCAAAAGTCATGTGACATCCACTATTCATCTTTGCTGGGGCGCGCAGGCGGGACTGTATTACCACTACGGACTGAAAAAACGTCAGCTGTCAAAGAAAATGTTCGGTCTGTTCTGGCATGAAGTGCAGAACAGAAAGATTCCCCTGGTGCGTGGTTTTGATGATCTGTTTCTGGCACCCCATTCCCGTCATACAGAAGTTTCAGCAGAAGATATTCACAATTGTAAAGCGCTGACCGTACTGGCAGAATCCAGAGAAGCAGGAGTTTTTCTATGTATGGCAATGGGTGGACGTCAGATTTTTGTTATGGGACATCCGGAATATGACCGGGTGACACTGGACGGAGAATATAAGAGAGATAAAGGTAAAGGACTGGAAATTGAAATTCCGGCTAATTATTACCCGGGGAATGATCCGGAGCTTCGCCCGAGACTTCTGTGGAGAGCACATGCAAATAATCTGTATACCAACTGGTTAAATTACTATGTATATCAGTGTACGCCATATGATCTTGAAGGAACGCCGTTCTAAAGAGAAAAATCTGTCGAAACCTGTCAGAAAATCAGGAACGAATCTTTGGGTTTTCAAAGAAAGTACGTTGCTAAAAAAATATCCGCCATCTATAATAAAAGCATGAAGCACAGAGCACGTTAAAAAACAATGTGTGGATGTTACAAAAAATAAAAATATGTACGTGACAAAGATGGCGTACAGGAAAGGATGCGTATGTGAGATACGAAAGTGAAGAAAAGAAAAATCTGATTTTCGACCTGATGAACGGAAGTCTGGTCCTGGATGAAGTAAAAGATCTGTGGAAAGACCAGGTAGTAGATGAATTCGCCAAAGGGTCTTACTGCAGTGAACTTTACGAAGAAGTGTATCAGGCAAAAGTGTCATTATGTAATCGTCTCGGAGTACAGGAAGACAGTGATATTGAGACAGTTATTTCCAATTTGCTGCTGATCGGAAAACATCTTTCGATGAAGATGTTTGATTACGGAATGGAAGAAGAACGAAAACAAGAGAAAAAACACATTTGATGAAATTTCCTCTTGCAAATCTGGAGATTTCCTGTAAAATAGTATAGGATTATATGGAAAGCCGGTGGTCTGTAAAGATCTCCGGCTTCGTATATGAGCAACCAGAAACTTTCATAGAGGAAAGGAAACGAATATGATTGCAGCAAATAATGTAACATTGCGAATTGGAAAAAAAGCTTTATTTGAAGATGTAAATATTAAATTCACTGAAGGAAACTGTTATGGACTGATTGGTGCCAATGGTGCCGGAAAGTCTACCTTTCTGAAGATTCTCTCCGGACAGTTAGAAACTACGAATGGTGATATCACTATCACACCAGGACAGAGACTTTCTTTCCTGCAGCAGGATCATTTCAAATATGATGCGTATCAGGTGCTGGATACCGTAATTATGGGAAATGCCCGTCTGTATGAAATTATGAAAGAAAAAGAACAAATTTATGCAAAAGAAGACTTTACCGAAGAAGATGGTATCCGTGCCAGTGAACTGGAAGCAGAATTTGCAGAGATGGATGGTTGGAATGCAGAATCCGATGCCGAGCAGCTGTTAAATGGTCTTGGAATTCCGACCGAGCTGCATTATGCACAGATGGCAGACCTGAATGGTTCTGAAAAAGTGAAAGTTCTGCTTGCACAGGCGCTGTTCGGTAATCCGGATATCCTGTTGCTTGATGAGCCGACAAACCATTTGGACCTGGATGCGATCGCATGGCTTGAAGAGTTTTTGATTAACTTTGAAAACACGGTTATTGTGGTGTCCCACGACCGTTATTTCCTGAATAAAGTGTGTACTCATACTGCTGATATTGATTATGGTAAGATTCAGCTGTATGCAGGTAACTACGATTTCTGGTTTGAGTCCAGTCAGTTGCTGGTAAAACAGATGAAGGAAGCAAACAAGAAGAAAGAAGAAAAGATCAAAGAACTGCAGGAGTTCATCTCCCGGTTCAGTGCAAATGCTTCCAAATCAAAACAGGCGACTTCCCGTAAGAAAGCCCTGGAAAAGATTCAGCTGGATGAGATCCGGCCTTCCAGCAGAAAATATCCATATATTGATTTCCGTCCGAACCGTGAGATCGGTAATGAGGTGTTGATGGTGGAAAATCTTTCTAAGACCATTGACGGCGTGAAGATTCTGGACAATATTTCCTTTACACTGGGAAGAGAAGACAAAGTTGCATTGGTTGGTGGCAATGAGCAGGCAAAAACTGTTTTGTTCAAGATCCTGATGGGTGAGATGGAACCGGATTCCGGTAATTACAAATGGGGTGTAACAACTTCCCAGGCATATTTCCCGAAGGACAATACAAAAGATTTTGATAATGATCTGACGATCGCAGACTGGCTGACGCAGTATTCTGAGATCAAGGATGCCACTTATGTACGTGGATTTCTTGGAAGAATGCTATTTGCCGGTGAGGATGGTGTGAAGAAAGTGAAAGTACTTTCCGGAGGTGAGAAAGTACGCTGCCTATTATCTAAGATGATGATTTCCGGTGCGAACATCCTGATTCTGGATGAACCGACCAACCACCTGGATATGGAATCCATCACTGCATTGAACAACGGGCTGATCAAGTTTCCGGGAGTTCTGTTATTTGCATCCCATGATCATCAGTTCGTGCAGACAACAGCAAACCGTATTATGGAAATCATGCCAAACGGATCTATGATCGATAAAATTACAACCTATGATGAATATCTGGCAAGTGATGAGATGGCAAGAAAACGTCAGGTTTATCTGATGCAGGAAGAAGATAATTAAATAATAATAAGAGCGGTTTTATTTATCGAAACAGCTTTATGAGACAAGGAGCACTGCCCGTGAAGTCGGGCAGGCTCCTTGTCTGCGTTTTCGGGGAAATGAAGAAACGTTCATATGTTCAAACGTAATGGTTCCGTACTCTGGTATCCTGACGGAAAGGGAATGCACAGATACATGAAAATCAAAAGAAAAGAGGAGTAATTATGACACATTGTTTAAATACATTAGCAAATTTAATTCAGCAGTATATTTGGCTGGCACCGGTTCTGGCACTGCTGGGAGGTCTTGTGACTTCTTTTACCCCATGCTCGTTATCCAGTGTTCCGATGGTCATTGCCTATATTGGCGGATCAGCAAAAAATGATACAAAAAAGGCATTTCGCCTGTCCCTGACCATGGCGGGCGGTCTTGCACTGACGTTTTTGATCTTTGGTTCACTGGCATCTGTGCTGGGACATTATCTTCATGAGATAGGAGCCTGGTGGTACGGTATCCTTGGGGCAATCATGGTACTGATGGCATTGCAGATCTGGGGTGTGATAAGAATTTTACCGAATCATCCACATGATCACGGAACAGGAGAAGGCCACAGGGAACATGGCTGTGAATGCCATGATCATCACCATCACCATGAAGAAGAACATCATCATCCGGTGGATTGTCAGGAGGGGGACGGACAATGCCACTGCGGTCCAAAAGTAACAAAAAAAGGGTATCTTGGTGCGCTGCTTGCGGGAATGGTGAGTGGAGCGGTGGCTTCTCATTGTTCTACACCGGTGATGATCGCGTTGCTTGCGATGGCGGCTCAGGCCGGGAAGACGGTCTGGGGGATTTTCCTGATGGTAATGTTTGCGATTGGGCACAGTGTTTTACTGGTTACGGCGGGAACGAGTTACAGTGTTGTGGAGAGATGGATGTATGATCCGAAGTATGAAAAGATCAGTAAGACTTTGCGGACAGTGATGGGAGTTTTGATTTTGCTGATCGGGGTGGCTATGATTTATTTGGCAATGGTGCATGAAGGGTAGGAACGAAAAACTACTCGTCATGCAACGGACGAAAGCCCACGCTTGCCAGGTAAGGGCAGACAACCGCTGGCAACGCCAAGCTGAGCTAAGTCCTAAGAAGAACTATGTGCCAGTTCGCGGAGAGCCGCTCACTGTCAAGTTCTTCTAAGGACTGGATCTCATCTTGGCTAAGGGCGCCAGCATAAGGCTGTCTGTCCTTACCGGGCAAGCGTGGGCTTTCTGGTGGTTAGTGACGGCAGGAAAAGATAAGTAAGTGAAGAAAATTGTACAGATATGGAATAAGCTATAGAACTCCCGGTGGTATTAGGAGACAGACTCAAATTTGACTTCGATTACCGGGAGTTCTGTATAGTATCATATTTGTACAGCACTTTTAGTCTAAAGTAAACAAGATAAGGTCTGTTTCATGGATTTTATCTCGTTTTCTCGGCAGATATTAAAGTGTTGTGCAAGCATGGTTTTGGTTCGTTGCCCATGCAAAATAGAGTTTACAGAATGTTTTGTTCATCAGAATTCTCTGCAGCAGTCTTCCAGCAGGTGGAAGAATTGTTCTGCGTGGTAGCCGTCGTTGACGGCGTGGTGGAATTCGGTAGTGATCGGGATTTTTACCCGGCCGTCAACTTCATGATATTTTCCAATCATGACGAAGGGGACGTAACTGACGGTAGGAGTGTTGTAGTGGGTGAAAGAATCTGGTTTGGAGTAACTCAGTGCCGTATAAGTGGTGTTGGGCATAATGGAAATATGTACGTTGTTCAGGTCATCTTCTTTTGGATAGTACAGAGTTTCGCAGGCTTCCCCAAGGGCTTTATCTTCCAGAAATTGTTTATGGAATGCAGCAAAATCCTCGCTATAATCAGTCCACTGATGGGTGAAGAGATGGTTGGAATTTGTGCGAAGCAGAGTGTAATGCGGGTTGACCTGATCGAAGTAACCTACCTGGCCGTTGATTTTGGCATAGCGATAATCCTGATGTCCATTTACGGTTTTGGCGATGCAGTAGCACATGGATGGATAGAATTTCCAGTGATTTTCGTGAATTTTTTTGAGAAACTCCGTGATATCCAGTTCTACAGTCATACAGTACAAATATCCGTGAAAGGCATCGTAGATTTCTTTCCGATCCCATTGTTCATAATCAATTGGAATAAACATAGAAGTAATACCTCCTTTAAAAACAGAAAATGATTTGAAAAAAAGGAACAGTTCTCATACTGTTCCTTTTTAAGATACAATAGAATTACAGGCAGGAAGCCGCCTCTTCATCCAGAACAACGGTTACGTCCGGGTGAAGCTGAAGGATGGAAGCCGGTACCTGAGGACGAACCGGTCCGAAGAGAGCTTCTTTTACAATGGCTGCTTTGTCTTTTCCACTGGCAATCAACAGAATCCGTTTTGCACGCATAATGGTGCCGATTCCCATAGTATAAGCCTGTGTAGGAACATCTTCCGGTTTGTCGAAGAAACGGGCATTTGCCTGGATGGTACTCTCGGTCAGATCCACACAGTGAGTGAATTTAGGGAAATCTTCTGCAGGCTCATTAAAGCCGATATGCCCGTTATGACCAAGACCCAGAAGCTGCAGATCGGTGCCGCCACAGTTCTTTACGATTGCTTCAAAGTCATCGCAGGCTTTCTGCGCATCCGGTTCAGTACCATCTGGAATATGAGTGTGAGCCGGGTCGATATTTACGTGAGAGAACAGATTATCATTCATAAAGTAATAATAGCTCTGATCGTTGCTATGTGTCAGTCCGCGGTATTCGTCTAAATTGACGGTAGTAACTTCAGAAAAATCCAGATCCCCTTTTTTGTACCAGTCTACCAGTGTCTTATAAGCACCGACCGGTGAAGAACCGGTAGCAAGACCCAGAACGCAGTCCGGTTTAGTAATGATCTGTGCGGAAATAATATTGGCAGCTTTTCTGCTCATGTCGTTATAATCTTTTGTTACAATGATTCTCATAAAAACCCTCCTTAGAGATCTTACATATTAAAAAGCGCTGTTCAAATAATGCAGCTGCATCTAAAAATACGTTATCCCATTTACCGCAAAAAAGCAAGGGAAAAGAAAAAACAGAAAGTAGTTACTGAGCACGGAGTGGACAGCAACACCGCCACAAATCAGTGCAGGGCGTTCGCGGCGTCTTCCTCCGATAATGCTTTGATAGAAAGTGCATATTCTGATGGAGACATTCCGGTAAAGGTTTTAAACTGCCTGGAAAAATAATGGATGGAAGTATAGCCGAGAGCATCCGAGATCTCTGTAAAATTTGACTGTTCCTGGCGGATCATCTGTTTGGCTTCCTCGATTTTCAGATAAGAAAAATAATGGATCACGCCGCAGTGCTGTTCTTTCTGGAAAAGTTTTTGCAACTGAGACTTTCCAACCAGATTCGCCTGACAGATCTGATCCAGGGTCAGCTGGCTGTGTAGATGATCCTTCATATATAGCAGGATTCGCTGATAGAGAATGGTATCGTTTTCTTTTTTGGTGGATTTTTCGGAAGGATCCGGTTTCTCTTTTCGATTTAAGCGACGAAGCATCGATAGAAGAAGCAGTTCAAGGTAAAGCTGGATCATCTGCTCTGATGCAAAAGGAGAATCGGTTCGCCGTTCCATTTTCTTGGTAAACGGATTATCCAGTGGTGTTGCGATACAGTGTCGAGCTTCGCGGATAATCTGGGCAAGAAAGGTCTTTTCGGTTTCACTGATGGTGGTGATGAGATTACGAAACTGCTTCATACAGGAAGAATCACAGGAAAAAGAAATGACTACGAGGTTTGGAGCAATTTTCCCGTTTGCCTGTACATTATGGAATTCATTGGGTTCATGAAAGATGATCTGTCCCTGTTGTAAGGTCAGTTTTTTTTCGCCGGCAGTAACAGTAACTTCCCCCTTGTCTACGCATAATAACTCCCAGAAATCATGGGATTCTCCGTGAAAGTGATACGTGTTGGTATATTCAAAATAGTGAATGGTGATAATCTGTGTAATGTGCAGTTCTTCGGTTAAGAGAAACGGCTGGTAGGTCATAGTCAAGCACTCCTTTCGGGAAAAAAGTATCAGATATGTATTTTATGAAAAGAAGTATAAAATAAAAACTGTATAAAAGCAAGTTTTGTGCAAATAAAAGCAAATTTTGTGCAAATCAATAAAAGAGAAAACATGGTAATCTATAGGAAACAGATAACATGAAAGAAATGAAACAGTGGCTACTGAAAAGTTACTAAAAATCATAATGAAAGAAAAGAGGAAGATAACATGAAAAAACCGGTATTGGTAATTATGGCAGCAGGTATGGGAAGTCGTTATGGAGGATTAAAACAGATCGATCCGGTCGATCCGGAAGGCCATATCATTATGGATTTCTCTCTGTATGATGCAAAGAAAGCAGGATTTGAAGAAGTTATTTTCATTATTAAAAAAGAAAATGAAAAAGATTTTAAAGAAACCATAGGAAATCGAATCAGTAAAATCATGAAAGTTTCTTATGTATTCCAGGAACTGACCAATCTTCCGGAAGGCTACCGTGTACCGGAAGGCAGAGTAAAACCATGGGGAACCGGTCATGCAGTGCTGAGCTGTCTGGGAACTCTGGATGCACCGTTTGCAGTTATCAATGCGGATGATTACTACGGAAGTCATGCATTTCAGATGATATATGATTTCCTGACCACCCATGAGGACGATGAAAAATATCACTATCTGATGGTAGGATATATTCTGGAAAATACACTGACCGAGAATGGTCATGTAGCCCGTGGTGTATGCGAGACGGATGCAGACGGTTATCTGATGGGTATTCAGGAACGAACCCATATCGAAAAAAGACCTGATGGTACAACTGCGTATACCGAAGACGATGGCGCGACTTGGACCGTGATTCCGGAAGGAAGCACCGTTTCCATGAATATGTGGGGATTCAGTGCAAGCCTTTTAAAAGAACTGAAAGAACGCTTCCCGGCATTTCTGGATGAAGCAATGAAAACAAACCCGTTAAAGGGAGAGTATTTTCTTCCGTCTGTTGTAAGCGAGCTGCTTGCAGAAGACAAGGCTGATGTAAAAGTCCTGAAATCTCTGGACAAATGGTATGGCGTAACATACAAAGAAGATAAGCCGGTTGTTGTAAATGCTATCTGCAAACTGAAAGCAGAAGGAAAATATCCGGAAAAACTGTGGGAGGAATAAGATCGTGGAGCAGATAACAAAAGAAGAACTTCTGGATGTGACCGGAAAATTCGAACTGGGAAATCATATAGAAGTAGTCAGCGTGGAACCCTATGGAAGCGGACATATCAACGATACGTTCCGCCTTGAAGTAAAGGAAGACGGTAAGGAGAAACTGTATATTCTGCAGAGAATGAATAAAGATATTTTTAAAAATCAGAAAGAGCTGATGGACAATATTTTACAGGTTACCAGTTTTCTGACAGAAAAGATCAAAGAGCAGGGTGGCGATCCGAACCGGGAAACATTGCAGGTTATCCCTACCAAAGAGGGAAAAGCCTATCTGACAGAGGAAAATGGTGATGGATGGAGAGTGTATCCGTTTATTACAGATTCCCTGAGCTTTGATAAGGCAGATACACCGGAAGCAATGAAAAAGAGTGGTTATGCCTTCGGTAATTTCCAGTACCTCTTATCCGATTTCCCGGCGGAAAAGCTTCATGAGACGATACCGGATTTTCATAACACAGTTGATCGTTATGCAAAATTCGAACAGGCGGTACAGAAAGATGTAATGGGAAGAGTAAAAGAAGTGGAAGCAGAGATCAGCTTTATCAAAGAAAGAGAAAAAGACTGTCACTACTTCGGAGATCTGTTGGCAGCAGGGGAGATTCCGCTGCGGGTTACCCATAATGATACCAAATTAAACAACGTGCTGTTTGATAAAGCAAGCGGCAATGCCATCTGCGTCATCGACCTTGATACTGTAATGCCTGGATTTGCAGCCCATGATTTTGGTGATGCGATTCGCTTTGGTGCAAGTACAGCAGCGGAGGATGAAAAAGATCTGAACAAAGTATCCTGTGATATGACTCTTTTCGAAGCGTACTTTAATGGCTTTATGGAAGGATGTCGTGGCAGCCTGACTGACAAAGAAGTGGAAGCACTTCCGATGGGCGCAAAAATCATGACCTTTGAGTGCGGGATGCGTTTCCTGACGGATTATCTGCAGGGAGATACCTATTTCAAAATCCATTATCCGGAACAGAACCTGGATCGTACCAGAACCCAGTTAAAACTGGTTAAAGATATGGAAGAAAAATGGGATATCATGGCACGGATCGTAAGAAACTAAACGATTTTATACATTTTGCCGAATAAAAAAGAAGAGAAAAATCATGAAATGTTTTTTTATAAGAACATTTCATGATTTTTTTGTAAAAAATGGACAGGCTCAACAAAGAGTGATATAATAAAAATAAGGTTGAAATTATGTAAAAACAACTTTATTTTTTATTCAAATAAGGAGGAATTTGAAATGGCAAGAAAAATGAAAACCATGGATGGTAATCATGCTGCAGCACATGCTTCCTACGCATTTTCCGATGTGGCAGCCATTTACCCGATTACACCTTCATCTGTTATGGCAGAAGCTACTGATGAATGGGCAACTCAGGGAAGAAAAAATATGTTCGGACAGGAAGTTCAGGTTACAGAGATGCAGTCTGAAGCTGGTGCAGCCGGTGCAGTTCACGGTTCTCTGGCAGCAGGTGCTCTGACAACAACCTATACTGCTTCTCAGGGTCTTCTGCTGATGATCCCGAATCTGTACAAAATTGCCGGTGAGCAGTTGCCAGGTGTATTCAACGTATCCGCACGTGCTCTGGCTAGCCATGCATTATCTATCTTTGGTGATCATTCCGATGTTTACGCCTGTCGTCAGACTGGTGTTGCAATGTTGTGTGAATCTTCCGTACAGGAAGTTATGGATCTGACTCCGGTTGCTCATCTGGCAGCAATTAAAGGAAAAGTTCCGTTCATCAACTTCTTCGATGGATTCCGTACATCTCACGAGATCCAGAAAATCGAAACATGGGATTATGAAGATCTGAAGGATATGGCAGATATGGATGCTATCGATGCATTCCGTAAACATGCACTGAATCCAAATCATCCATGTCAGAGAGGTTCTGCACAGAACCCGGATATCTTCTTCCAGGCAAGAGAAGCATGTAACCCGTACTACGATGCTCTGCCGGCTATCGTACAGGAATACATGGACAAAGTAAACGAAAAGATCGGAACAGACTACAAACTGTTCAACTACTATGGTGCAGCTGATGCAGAACATGTTATCATCGCTATGGGATCTGTAAATGATACCATCGAAGAAACTATCGATTATCTGCTGGCAGCAGGACACAAAGTTGGTGTTGTAAAAGTTCGTCTGTACAGACCATTCTGCGCACAGGCTCTGGTTGATGCTATTCCGGAAACTGTAAAACAGATCTCTGTTCTGGACAGAACAAAAGAGCCGGGAGCACTGGGCGAGCCTCTGTACCTGGACGTTGTTGCAGCACTGAAAGGAACAAAATTCAATGATACACCTATCTTTACCGGACGTTACGGATTAGGTTCCAAAGATACAACACCGGCACAGATCGTTGCTGTATATGAAAATACAACAAAACAGAAATTCACAATCGGTATCGTAGATGATGTTACCAATCTGTCTCTGGAAACAGGCGCTCCTCTGGTTACCACACCGGAAGGAACTATCAACTGTAAGTTCTGGGGTCTGGGTGCAGACGGTACTGTAGGTGCTAACAAGAACTCCATCAAGATCATTGGTGACAATACTGATATGTACGCTCAGGCATACTTTGATTATGATTCCAAAAAATCCGGTGGTGTTACAATGTCTCACCTGCGTTTTGGTAAAAAACCGATCAAATCTACATACCTGATCCACAAAGCTAACTTTGTTGCCTGCCACAATCCGTCCTATGTAAGAAAATACAACATGGTACAGGAACTGGTAGACGGTGGTACATTCCTGCTGAACTGCCCATGGGATATGGAAGGTCTGGAAAAACATCTGCCGGGACAGGTAAAAGCATTTATCGCTAACCACAACATCAAATTCTACATCATTGATGGTGTTAAGATCGGTATCGAGACAGGTATGGGACCAACCCGTATCAACACAATTCTGCAGTCTGCATTCTTCAAACTGGCTGACATCATTCCGGAAGCTCAGGCAATCGAACTGATGAAAGCAGCAGCAAAAGCTACTTACGGACGTAAGGGTGATGACGTAGTTGCTAAAAACTGGGCAGCTATCGATGAAGGTGCAAAACAGGTTGTAGAAGTAACTGTTCCGGAAAGCTGGAAAGATGCAGCTGACGAAGGATTGACTATGACTCATGCAACAAGCGGAAGACAGGATGCTATTGATTTCGTTAACAACATTCAGGCAAAAGTATCCGCTCAGGAAGGAAACAGCCTGCCTGTATCTGCATTTACAGAGTATGTAGACGGAACAACTCCATCCGGAACATCTGCATATGAAAAACGTGGTATCGCTGTTAATGTACCTGTATGGAATCCGGAAAACTGTATCCAGTGTAACCGCTGTGCATATGTATGTCCACATGCAGCAATCCGTCCGGTTGCCATGACAGAAGCTGAAGCTGCTGAGGCACCAGCTGTTTTGGATATGACAGGTATGAAAGAATACAAATTTGCTATCGCAGTTTCCGCTCTGGATTGTACCGGATGTGGTTCCTGTGCTAACGTTTGCCCAGGCAAGAAAGGTGCAAAAGCACTGGCTATGGAAAACATGGAAGCAAATGTTGCATCTCAGAAATTCTTCGATTATGCAGTAACTCTGCCGGAGAAAGAAGATGTTATCGCAAAATTCAAAGAAAATACAGTAAAAGGATCTCAGTTCAAACAGCCACTGCTTGAGTTCTCCGGAGCTTGTGCAGGTTGTGGAGAGACACCTTACGCAAAACTGATCACCCAGCTGTTTGGTGACAGAATGTACATCGCTAACGCAACAGGATGTTCTTCTATCTGGGGTAACTCCTCACCATCCACACCATATACAGTAAATGCAAAAGGCCAGGGTCCTGCATGGTCCAACTCTCTGTTCGAAGATAACGCAGAGTTTGGTTATGGTATGCTGTTAGCTCAGAAAGCAATCCGTGATGGTCTGAAAACAAAAGTAGAAGCTGTTATGGAAAGTGAAAAAGCTTCTGATGAAGTAAAAGCAGCTTGTAAAGAATGGATCGATACCTTCAGTGTAGGTGCTACCAACGGTGCTGCAACAGATAAACTGGTTGCTGCTCTGGAAGGATGCGAATGCGATACATGCAAAGAAATCGTTAAGAACAAAGACTTCCTGGCTAAAAAATCCCAGTGGATCTTCGGTGGTGACGGATGGGCTTACGATATCGGTTTCGGTGGCGTAGACCACGTACTGGCAAGTGGTAAAGACATCAACATCATGGTATTCGATACAGAAGTTTACTCCAACACAGGTGGACAGTCTTCCAAATCCACACCTACAGGTGCAATCGCACAGTTCGCAGCAGGTGGTAAAGAGACTAAGAAGAAAGATATGGCATCTATCGCTATGTCCTATGGCTATGTATATGTAGCACAGATCTCCATGGGTGCAGACTTCAACCAGACTGTAAAAGCTATTGCAGAAGCAGAAGCATATCCGGGACCATCTCTGATCATCGCTTATGCTCCATGTATCAACCATGGTATCAAGAAAGGTATGAGCAAAGCTCAGACTGAAGAAGAACTGGCAGTTAAATGTGGATACTGGCATAACTTCCGCTTCAACCCGGCTGCAGAGAACAAGTTCACACTGGATTCCAAAGCACCGGCTTCTGAAGATTATCAGGCATTCCTGGACGGCGAAGTTCGTTACAACTCTCTGAAACGTTCTAACCCGGAAAAAGCAGCAAGACTGTTTGCTAAGAATGAAAATGAAGCAAAAGAAAGATACACATATCTGAACAAACTGGTCACTCTGTACGGAAAAGAAGATTAATTCCTGAATTAAGATTTTTCTGTGAGAATGAATCAAAATTGGTTCACCGGATCAATTTTGATATGCAATGAAATGAAAGGGCTGTCGCGCATGCGGCAGTCCTTTTTGCAGGTTATGAACCAAAGTCCTTGTCTGCATGAAACTTTGTCCGGTGCCGTAACGAGTGAAACAAGTTTTGCATGTTTCACTCGTTGTTCTTAAGAGTGTTTTATGTTATACTTAATGATAAACGACGTGAATGAAAGCAGTCGAAGGAAGACGAAAGGATAGATAGAAAAATGACAGTAGATCAGGTGTTTATTATTAAAAAATTGCAGAATCTGGACGAGATGCTGGTAGCATATTCCGCAGTGACACGAATGCCCTTTGCCATCTGCGATGATGAGAGTTTTAACGATCAGGTATGGATTTTTACCGATCAGGATAAATTGAAAACATTTGCGGAAAAATATAAAGAAGAAAAGAAACTTATTCTTCCGGTAAAAGTGCAGAAAAAGGATGCATCGATGTTCTACATGAATCTATTTGCCATGGGAATCAATGAAGTAGTATTTTGCGATGGCGATCAGGAAAACAAGATTGAACTGACAAAAATTGTCAGAATGCCGGATGTGGATGCTTTGCCGGAAAATCGGAAACCGATCCTGAACCCGCAGTTACAGCTGTCTGCGGCTTATTTTCTGCAGGAATTACGAAAACCGGGAGTGGAGCCTGACAGAGAAGCATTAAAAGATCTGGAAGAGGAGATGTCAGCGAATCTTGCAAGATCCACTTATCTGATGCCGGTAGATGTGGAAAAAGATGAAGAAGGCAAAGAAAATGTCCGCCTGCTCTATGTACAGAATAAAAAGGGAGAACGTTATCAGCCAATCTTTTCAGATACCGGAGAACTGGTGAAACATTATCGTGGAAAAGAAGTACAGAACCGTCTGATCCAGGTGCGTTTCGATCAGCTGTCGCGTTATATGATCAAAGATGTGCAGGGTTATGTTCTGAATCCGGAAGGAATCAATCTGATTTTGAGAACGCAGCAGATTGAACTGCTGAATAGTTATTACAATGGAAAGAAAGAGACACAGAAACCGGAAGAAAACTAGCCGGATGTGTGAGATGGGAGGCAGGAATGCAGATTACAGATTGCAGTGCTTATGAAATTTTACAGAAAGAAAGAATCGAAGACGTCCATGCCGACGGATATCTGCTGCGTCATAAAAAAAGCGGAGCAAGAGTGATGCTTCTGGCAAATCAGGACGAGAATAAAGTATTTAACATTATTTTCCGGACGCCACCGGCTGACAGTACCGGTGTTGCACATATTCTGGAACACAGTGTTTTGTGCGGATCCCGGGAATTTCCATTGAAAGACCCCTTTGTAGAACTGGTGAAAGGATCTTTGAATACTTTTCTGAATGCAATGACGTACCCGGATAAAACAATGTATCCGGTAGCAAGCTGCAACGACCAGGATTTCAAAAATCTGATGCACGTGTATATGGATGCAGTATTTTATCCGAATATTTATGAAAAGGAAGAGATTTTCCGTCAGGAAGGCTGGCACTACCAGCTGGAGCAGGTGGACGATCCGTTAAAATACAACGGTGTTGTATACAACGAGATGAAGGGGGCATTTTCTTCTTCCGAAGAGGTGCTTGAACGTGAGATTTTTAATGTACTCTTTCCGGATACGCCATATGGCGTGGAATCTGGCGGAGATCCGAAATGTATCCCGGATCTTACGTATGAAAATTTCCTGGCATTCCATGGAAAATATTATCATCCATCCAACAGTTATATTTTTCTGTATGGAAATATGGATATGGCAGAACGCCTGGAATGGATGGACAAAGAGTATCTGAGCAAATTTGATAAAATTACTGTAGATTCCCAGATCGCAAAACAGAAACCGTTTGAAAAACCGGTGGAGCATAAGATCTTTTATCCGGTAGGAGAAAATGATTCCGAAAAAGAAAATACGTATCTGACATACAGTATGGTAGTAGGGGACGGACTGGATGTAAAACGCTGTACCGCTTTTGAAGTCCTGGATTATGTTCTGCTTTCGGCTCCGGGAGCACCGCTTCGTCAGGCACTTTTAGATGCCGGAATCGGTAAAGATGTTGATGGGGGTTATAACGACGGTATTTATCAGCCGTTTTTCACTGTGGAAGTTAAGAGCGCAGAAGAAAAGGATAAAGAAAAATTCCTGCAGGTGATCCGGGAAACACTGGAAAAGCTGGTAAAAGAAGGAATTGATCAGAAGGCGATTGCTGCCGGTATCAACTATTTGGAATTCCGTTTCCGTGAGTCAGATTATGGTTCCTATCCGCGTGGACTGATGTATAGCATTGATGTATGTGAAAGCTGGCTGTACGATGATAATAAACCATTTGTTCATCTGGAAAAACTGAAAGCCTTTGATGAATTAAAGAAGGAAGCAGGTGAAGGACTTTTTGAACAGCTGATTCAGGAAACCATGCTGGATAACCCGCACAGTGCTGTGGTATTGGGAATGCCGAAAAAAGGACTTACAACAGAGGAGGAGAAGAAGACAGAAGAGAAGCTGGCTGCCTATAAAGCCTCTCTGTCTCGGGAACAGCTGGAAAAACTGGTGGAGAAAACCAGAAAACTGAAAGAATTTCAGGACAGCGAGGACAGCGCAGAGGCAAAAGCCAAAATTCCGATGCTGAAACGTAGTGATATCGGAAAAGAAGCGCTGAAAATCCATAATACACCACACCATGTAACGGGGAATACCGTTTTGCATCATAATCTGGATACTAACGGTATTACGTATCTGACGCTGTTATTTGATACCAAACAAGTGCCGGATGAACTGATTTCTTATATGGGAATCCTAAAATCTGTTCTCGGATACGTGGATACAGCCCACTTTACTTATGGTGAACTTTTCCATGAGATCAATGCACAGAGTGGTGGAATTAGCTGCGGGCTGCAGGTATTCCAGGGAAAAGACCAGAAAGATGACTGTATACGGATGTTTGGTGTAAAGACAAAATATTTGGTACAAAAAGAAGAATTTGTATTTTCCATGATCCGCGAGATTCTGTTTACTTCCAGACTGGATGATGACAAACGTCTGTATGAGATTCTTTCTCAGCAGAAAGCACGACTGCAATCCTCCCTGGCAGCGGCAGGACACTCCACCGCGGTGATGCGTGCAGCGTCCTATTATTCTCCGGTATCCAATTTTCAGGATCGGATCGCGGGAATCGGATATTTCCGTTTGGTTGAAGAACTGGAAAAACATTTTGAAGAGAAAAAAGAGATACTGAAAGAAAATCTGAAGAAACTGATGCTTTTGATCTTCCGCCCGGAGAATCTGTTTGTCAGTGTGACGACGGATGAAAAAGGTTATCAGGGTGTGGAAGGAAGAGTTTCCACCCTGCGTCATCTGCTGTATCAGACTCCGATACAGACAGGAAAGATCAATTACGATCTGCAGCAAAGAAACGAAGGATTTTCTACCGCAGGTCAGGTACAGTATGTAGCAGTCAGTGGAAACTTCAAAGAAGCCGGATATGAGTATACCGGAGCACTTCGTATCCTGAAAGTGATTTTAAGTTATGATTATCTGTGGATGAATATCCGTGTCAAAGGTGGAGCTTATGGATGTATGAGCAACTTCAGAAAATCCGGAGACAGTTTCCTGGTGTCTTACCGTGACCCGCATCTGAAAAATACACTGAAAATATTTGAAAATACACCGGAATATCTGCATACATTCACGGCAGATGAGAGAGAAATGACAAAATATATCATCGGTACGATCAGCGACCTGGATGTGCCGTTAAACCCATATGCCAAAGGAGAACTGTCGCTTGGGGCATGGTTTGCAGGAATCACTGAGGAAGAACTGCAGGAGGAGAGAAATCAGATCCTTACCGCACAGCCGGAAGATATTCAGGCACTGGGTGATCTGGTAGAAGCAGTGTTGAAACAGAGGAACATCTGTGTCGTTGGAAGTGAATCTGCACTGGAGAAAAACCGTGAAATCTTAAAACAGATCGAACCTCTGGTACAATAAAGGAGAACATATGAAGGAAAATTTTAAATCCGGATTCGTGGCAATCATCGGAAGACCGAACGTGGGAAAATCCACTCTGATGAACCATCTGATCGGACAAAAGATTGCTATCACATCCAAAAAACCACAGACCACCAGAAATAAAATCCAGACCGTGTATACCTGTGAAGACGGACAGATCATCTTTCTGGATACACCGGGGATCCACAAAGCCAAGAACAAACTGGGCGAATATATGGTAAATGTGGCAGAACAGACACTGAAAGATGTGGATGTGATCCTGTGGCTGGTAGAACCGACTACTTATATTGGTGCCGGTGAAAAGCATATTGCCGAGCAGTTACAGAAGACAAGTCTGCCGGTCATTCTGGTGATCAACAAAGTAGATACAGTGAAAAAAGAAGATATTTTACAGGTAATCGATAATTACCGGAAATTGTATGATTTTGCGGAAATTATTCCGGCATCTGCCCTGCGTGGGCAGAATACGAAAGACATCGTGAACAGCCTGTTTAAATATATGCCGTATGGTCCGATGTTTTACGACGAAGATACGGTAACCGATCAGCCACAGAGACAGATTGTTGCGGAGATCATCCGTGAGAAAGCACTGCATGCGCTGGATGAGGAGATCCCTCATGGTATTGCTGTAACCATCGAGAAGATGCGGGAGAGAAAGGGTCAGCATATTGTAGATATCGAGGCAACAATTATCTGTGAAAGAGATTCTCATAAAGGAATCATCATAGGAAAACAGGGTTCCATGTTAAAAAAAATCGGAAGTAATGCCCGGTTTGAAATCGAAAAAATGCTCGAAGAAAGAGTGAATCTGAAGATCTGGGTGAAAGTGAAAAAAGACTGGAGAGACAGTGATACTCTGATGAAAAACTTCGGATATAATAAGAAAGAGATCTGATCTGTATGAGTGAGTCCATTACCGTCACCGGCATGGTATTAGCTGCCACGCCGGTAGGGGATTATGATAAGCGCATGGTGATCCTGACCCGTGAGCGTGGGAAAATCACTGCGTTTGCCAGAGGGGCGAGAAAAAGCACAAGCCCCTATCTTGCTATAGCGAACCCGTTTGTGTTTGGAAGTTTTCAGCTTTTTGAGGGAAGAACGGCTTATACACTTTCACAGGCAAATATCCGGGAGTATTTTACAGAACTGGCAGCAAAGCAGCCGGGAGTATATTATGGCTTTTATTTTCTGGAGATTGCGGATTATTACGGAAGAGAGGGAAACCGGGAGACGGATATGCTTAATCTTCTGTATATCACGATGAAAGCACTGATCCGGGGGCGGATTTCCAATCGACTGATCCGTGCAATTTTCGAGATGCGTGCGATGATGATCAACGGAGAGTATCCGCGGCTTTTTGAGTGTGGAATCTGTGGAAGGACGGAGGACCTTACTTTCTTGTCGCTGGAGGCTTCCGGCTGTATCTGCAGTAACTGTCGCAAACAGGTAAAAGACGGAATTTCGGTTTCGACATCGGCATTGTATGCATTGCAATATATGGTGGCAACACCAATGGAAAAAATCTATACATTTACCCTGAAACCGGAGGTGGAACGGGAGGTTACCCGCTGGGTAAAACGTTACATAGACCGTTATACCGATAAACGATTTAAAAGTCTGGAGATTCTTGAAGTGATGGATTCCTGAAAAACGCAACTATAAAAACCTTGAAAATTAACTATCCAGACGGTATAATAGGTCTGACTATCCGGTAATGGAAAGTCAGAGGAGTGATTCGGAGGAAAAAATCATGAAAAAACAAAAGCTGGGACTGGCACTGGCAGCAGTATTGCTACTGACCGGTTGTGGTGGAATAGAAAAAATGACAGAAACTACAGTGACGGTGGATGACAGCGGAACGGTAGAGGAATTGTTATTGGAGGATTTTTCTGACGAGACTTATAAAGAAAAGGAGCTGGCAGCGCAGATTAACGAACTGGTGGAAGCATATAACAAGGAAGCAGGGAGTGAGGCTGTATCGGTAAAAAGTATGCAGGTAAAAGATAAGAAAGCGAAAGTACAGCTGGAATATCAGTCTGTGGCCGATTATCGGGGCTTCAATCAGATAGATTTTTTTGCGGGCACTGTAAAAGAAGCACAGAAAGAAGGATATACTTTTGCTTCTGATTTTACAGATGCAGAGGGAAAAGATGTTTCCAGGGCAGGAATGCCTGACGGATGTGAAAAGCAGCAGGTGATCATTATCCGTGAGCCGATGCAGGTTCTGGTGCCGGGAACGATTCAGTATGTCAGCAAGAATATGAAAGTAGTAAATAAAAGTCAGGCAAGGCTTTCGGCCGATGAAGGTACAGACGATGAAAGCCACGTGACTACACAGGCATATGGTTATGTGATATACACGGATAATAATTAAAAATTTGTGCCGGCAGGATGCTATCTTGTCGACTGCCGTGGGAATTAATACGTTAATACCAGACATATATTTATGTCTCAGGGAATATAAAGGAGATCAATTATGGAAAAAACAATGGAAAAAATCGTTGCACTTGCCAAATCCAGAGGATTCGTATATCCGGGTTCCGAAATATACGGCGGCCTGGCAAACACCTGGGATTATGGTAATCTTGGTGTGGAACTGAAGAACAATGTAAAAAGAGCATGGTGGAAAAAGTTCATCCAGGAAAATCCTTACAATGTAGGTGTGGACTGTGCAATCCTGATGAATCCGCAGACATGGGTAGCTTCCGGTCATCTGGGTGGATTCTCTGATCCGTTGATGGACTGTAAAGAATGCCACGAGCGTTTCCGTGCAGATAAGATCATCGAAGATTTCTGTGCAGAAAAAGGAATCGCACTGGAAGAAAGCGTAGATGCATGGAGCCAGGAAAAGATGACTGCTTTCATTGAAGAACATCAGGTACCGTGCCCGACCTGTGGAAAACATAACTTTACTGATATCCGTCAGTTTAACCTGATGTTTAAGACTTTCCAGGGTGTTACGGAAGATGCAAAGAATACCGTATATCTGAGACCGGAAACAGCACAGGGTATCTTTGTAAACTTTAAAAACGTACAGAGAACTTCCAGAAAGAAACTGCCGTTTGGTATCGGACAGATCGGTAAATCCTTCCGTAATGAGATTACACCGGGTAATTTTACTTTCCGTACCAGAGAGTTCGAACAGATGGAACTGGAATTCTTCTGCAAACCGGATACGGATCTGGAATGGTTCAATTACTGGAAATCTTTCTGCCTGAACTGGTTACATGAACTGGGACTGAAAGATGAAGAAGTACGGTATCGCGATCATGAAAAAGAAGAACTGAGTTTCTACAGCAAAGCAACAACTGACGTGGAATTCCTGTTCCCGTTTGGCTGGGGTGAACTGTGGGGTATTGCAGACCGTACGGATTACGACCTGACACAGCATCAGAATGTATCAGGGCAGGATCTGACTTACTTCGATGATGAAGAGGGTAAAAAATATATCCCGTATGTTATCGAGCCGTCTCTGGGTGCGGATCGTATGGTACTGGCATTTCTGTGCAGCGCATACGATGAAGAAGTTCTGGATGCTGAGAAAAATGATGTGCGTACGGTACTGCATTTCCATCCGGCACTGGCACCGGTAAAAGTCGGTGTGCTGCCGTTGTCCAAGAAGTTGAATGAGGGCGCTGAGAAAGTTTATGCAATGCTGGCAAAAGAATGGAACTGTGAGTTTGATGACAGAGGAAATATCGGTAAGAGATACCGTCGTCAGGATGAGATCGGTACTCCGTTCTGTGTAACTTATGACTTCGATTCTGAAACAGATGGAGCGGTAACAGTCAGAGATCGTGACACTATGGAGCAGGAAAGAGTGAAGATCGATGATCTGAGAGCTTATCTTGCCAAGAAGATGGAGTTTTAAAGTCAAAGAAGATTGATTTTGGAAAAAGAAAGAAAAAAATAGAGTAGTGATAAAAAGAGGAAGTAAGACAATACTGTGGAAAGTTTGCCTTACTTCCTCTTTT
>NZ_JALFPR010000131.1:0-37098 GCF_022785585.1 Oliverpabstia sp.
GATCAGCGCGATCACTGCTGCCATAATGAACACAAGTATCACCGTTGCAGTTGCTACTGCCATTCCGCCCTTAGCTACCAGTCCGAAAATGATAATGGCTGCAATACCAATCAGAAGGATTGGTACAGAGAGTGTAACAAGCAGCATCATAAGTGTTTTTGAACTTTTTTCTGTCTGTTTCATGCTTCATTCCTCTTTTCCGTATTTCTTTTCAATATGTTATCTATTATAAAGCATTTTTCCGGTTTTGTCTTGCTTATTTCTACATTTTCTCAAGAAATAAAGTGTGCGCTTGCCGCACACTTTCGCGCCCGGGCGGATGCATCTCCTATTGCATAAAAAAATTGGGTGCGGCAAAACCGCCGCACCCAATTTTCATGCGTCCAATGGGCGATCTTTTTATCCCTCAATGGAAATATAATGTTTCTCTTCTACCTTTTCCGGTTCCTCTGCCTTCTTTGGTACTTCGAGCGTCAGGACACCATTCTCAAAGGATGCCTTGATGTCTTCCTGCTGAACCGCATCACCGACATAGAAGCTACGCTGGTAAGATCCATAATAACGTTCCTTACGGATAAATTTACCTTTGTCGTCCTTCTCATCCTGCTTATCCTCATGCTTTGCATTGATGATCAGGTAACCATCCTTCAGTTCTGCCTGAATATCCTCTTTCTTCATTCCCGGAAGTTCAAGGTCAAGCTGATATCTATCGTCATACTCTTTTACATCTGTGTTCATAACTGCGCTGTCAGCCTTCGGGAATCTGTAATTCATTCCACCAAATGGGAACACATCATCAAATAAGTCATCTACAAAATTGTTTGAAAAAATACTAGGTACTAACATAAGTCATTCCTCCTTTTTTCTAAGACATCTATGTTAATATTCCGAACTCCGGTATTTTTTATTACCTTTGTTCTTCCTTGTGATTATGTTATAACACCACTTGTTAGCACTGTCAATAGATGAGTGCTAATTTTCTGTGAACTTTCTGTGAACTTCATCTTTTGTCAGTTATTTCGATTGTTTCCACATATAAAAAAGTGTGCGCTCGCCGCACACTCTCGCGCCCGAGCGGATGCACCCCTTAATTTTCCACTCCGCGAAGTGCGCAGATGGCAACACCTTGTTTTTCTTACTTTTCAAGCATTCTCTTCATATCTTCTTCCGGAGTACTGATTGGTGAGATATTGTAATGTTCTACCAGATAATTCAATACATTTTCCGATAAAAATGCCGGAAGTGTCGGTCCAAGATAGATGTTTTTGATCCCCAGATGTAGCAGAGTCAGCAGGATACAGACTGCCTTCTGCTCATACCAGGAAAGTACCATGGAAAGCGGCAGCTCGTTGACACCACACTCAAATGCTTCTGCAAGTGCCACTGCAACCTTGATCGCACTGTAGGCATCGTTGCACTGTCCCATATCCATCAATCGCGGCAGACCACCGATCTCACCAAGATCCATATCATGAAAACGGTATTTACCACAGGCAAGTGTCAGCACAACTGTATCTGCCGGTGTCTGCTTTACAAATTCTGTATAATAATTTCTTCCCACTCTTGCACCATCACAACCACCCACTAAGAAGAAGTGGCGGATCTGTCCTGCCTTGACGGCATCGATCACCTGATCGGCTACACCAAGCACAGTGCCATGTGCAAATCCGGTCATCACTTCACTTCCTCCATTGATTCCGGTTCTGTACTGTACACTGTCATATCCACCAAGCTCTAATGCCTTCTCGATCACCGGTGTAAAGTCCTTATCTTCCCCGATATGAACCATCTGCGGATAAGAAACGACTTCTGTAGTAAAGACACGGTCTGCATAGCTTGGTTTTACCGGCATCAGGCAGTTTGTTGTATAAAGGATTGCACCCGGAACGTTGTCGAATTCCTTCTGCTGGTTCTGCCATGCTGTTCCGAAGTTGCCCTTTAAGTGCGGATACTCTTTCAGTTCCGGATATGCATGTGCCGGAAGCATCTCGCCATGGGTATAGATATTGATGCCCTTTCCTTCGGTCTGTTCCAGAAGCAGCTTCAGATCACGCAGATCATGACCGGTAACCACGATAAACGGCCCTTTTTCCACTTTCATTGAAACCTCTGTAGGTTTCGGGATTCCGTAAGTCTCTGTGTTGGCACGATCCAGCAGTTCCATACAGGTCAGATTAACTTTTCCCGTCTCCAGAACCACCGGGAGAAGTTCTTCCATGCCAAGATCCATAGACAGCGTAGCCAGTGCTTTATATAAGAAGAAGTTCACTTCTTCCGACTGATATCCAAGTACCATCGCATGGTATGCATACGCTGCAACACCCCGGATGCCGAATAATAACAGGGATTTTAACGACCGGATATCCTCGTCTGCATTCCAGATTTGTTCCATATCATAATTGTCTGTATTTCCACATTTTGCCACACAGGTTCCGCATCCCGGTGCGATTCTGCTTTTTTCCTCTTCCACACGCTCGATCATCACACGAATCGTCTCTTCATTGAAACTTACATTGGTCAGTGTTGTAAATAATCCCTCGATGATCACCCGGTCGGTATCGGCGGTCTTCGGATTGTTGCCGCAGGTCTTCGCAAGGCCGATCAGTGCCCCTGTCAGCTCATCCTGCGCCTTTGCTACATCAGCCGTCTTTCCGCATACTCCGCGCTTTCCGGTACATCCATTGCATCCTGCTGTCTGCTCACACTGAAAACAAAACATATTTTTCTCCATTTTTTGTACTCCTTTTATCAGTTTTTTTATCGTTTTCTTTACTTTTACCTTATCTATCTCATAAGTATCCCTGATTTTTCTGCTTTTATCCTTCGTACTATGTCTCTCGCACAGATAGCCTCACGGATTACACCGTTTGGTTTTTCCCATCCGTCTGCCTTTAAAACGTTCTGGCCGTTACTCCCGGATCGTACCGTCAGTTCCGACCGTGATCACCTGCCATGGCAGCCGTTTTCCGCTCTCTTCAAGGGCACGTTTTGCCGCCATCTCAAGTCCTCCGCAACATGGAACCTCCATGCGGACAACAGTGATACTCTGCACCTCATTCTGCCGGATGATCTCTGCCAGTTTAACGGCATAATCGGTGCTGTCAAGTTTCGGACATCCCACCAGCACCACACGATCTTTTAAAAATTCATCGTGGAACTTCGCATAAGCGTATGCTGTACAGTCTGCCGCGATCAGCAGGTTCGCTCCCTCATAAAAAGGTGCATGCACCGGCAGTAATTTGATCTGTACCGGCCACTGACGCAGACGGGAACGCTCCGCTTTCGCCTTTTCTTCTTTATTTTTCAGCACTGCCGCCTCGTCATAAGCTTCCGCTTCCCGTTCAATAAAATGAATCGCATCCATCGGACATGCCGGAAGGCAATCCCCCAGTCCGTCACAGTAATCGTCGCGCATCAGTTTTGCTTTCCCGTTTACCATACCGATTGCCCCTTCGTGACAGGCCTTAGCACAGGCGCCACAACCGTTACATTTATCTTCCTCTATCTGAATCACTCTTCGGATCATATTCGATTCCTCCTTATTTTCTATATGCACTCCTGAAATCTCTCTATATCTGATTTTACACAAATGCATTTCTGTCTCTGTTATGCTGTCCTTCTTCTCTTTGCAACAGCTCCCTTGCGTTTACAAACAGAGGATACTATAATATCAGATAAAAATATGTTGTTTTAACCACAAAAAGGAGAAAAAATGAATTTTCCAATATTAAAAAAAATCCCCCTGTTTTATGGTGTGAAACCGGAGGAAATTCCGTCTATTCTGCATTGTCTCTCCGGACAGATCCGGTCGTTTTCCAAAGGGGAAATGATCTTTTGTGCCGGTGAATCTATTACCGCTGTAGGAATCGTGCTGGAAGGTTCTGTTCATATTGAAATTGACGATTTCTGGGGCAGTAAAAATATCCTGAATCACGTCGGACCCGGACAGCTTTTCGGCGAAGCCTACGCCTGTTCCCCTTCGGAACCGCTGATGGTCAATGTCGTATCCGTCACGCCCAGTCAGATTTTATTTCTGGATGTTCCGAAGATTTTGCATACCTGTGAAAAACCATGCAGTCATCACCAGCAGATGATTGAAAATCTGCTCCGCATCATGGCAACCAGTAACCTGCAGCTTTCCCGCCGGATCCTGCACACCACACCGAAAACCATCCGTGAACGGCTGCTCGCCTATCTTTCCTATCAGGAACTGCTCACCGGATCGCCTGAGATCACCATCGCCTTCAACCGCCAGCAGCTCGCTGACTATCTCAGCGTGGATCGGAGTGCGCTTTCGAAAGAAATTGGGAAAATGCAGAAGGACGGGCTGCTGGAAGTGAAAAAAAATGAATTTGTCCTAAAAAGCAGAGAATAAAGAATATGATGCCGTGTGCATCTTCGCAGAGTGTTCCCGATTTACTGAAAAACAGTTTTTGTAAGACACTAAACAGGGCAAATCGCTCTTTCGAACGATTCGCCCTGTTTGTGTTTTTATTTACTTGATTTTTGTATTATTCAGCCTCTTCAGCTGTCTCCGGTTCCGGTACACTGTTGTGAACTGCGGTGCAGGATACAACAACTGCTTCCGGATCTGTTTTCAGATCGATGTTCGGATTCTTGGCGATCTCCAGATCTTTGACTTTGATCACATCACCGATCTTCATCTCACCGACATCCACCTGAACTTTATCCACCAGGTCAGCAGGCAGTGCCTTATAAGAAATCTCTTCCAGATCTTCCTGCAGAACACCTGCCTCTACTTTCTCATGGTTGAGCAGAACGATTTCCGCTACGGAATGTACTTTCTCGGTACTTACCAGTGCCTGGAAATCCATCTCATCCACGCGGTTTGCCATTGCATTGTAATCAACCTCTTTGATCAGTGCATCGTAGGTCTTGCCGTCTACTTCCAGCATAACCTGACTTCCTTTGTTGTCCGTCTTCAGCAGCTGATCTACTGCCTTTTTCGTCATCTGGATCGGAAGAGATCCTTCAATCTCTCTGCCAAACAGATTACCTGTGACATAGCCTTCTCTTCTTAATTTCTTTGCTTTGACGTCCATGCTTCTTTTTTCAGCTTTTAAAGTATTCATTTATCTTTTCCTCCAAACTGATTGCTTAGCAGCCTTCTACAAAGAGGTTTTGTTAAGTATTATATATAAATGTGCTACCGTCTGCCATCCGGCAAACCGTATGGTTAATAGTTACCCGATTCAGATATTATCCTTCAATGGCGATGTATTTGTTTTCTTCCACTGCCGGTTTTGCTTCTTTCTTCGGAACGAACAGTTTCAGAATACCATGTTTGAATTCGGCTTTGATCTCACCCGGATCTACTTCCTCTCCCACATAGAAGCTACGTGTGCAGGCACCTGCATAACGTTCTTTACGGATATATTTTCCGGTTTCTTTTTCTTTCTCGTCTTTATCAAGGCCTTTGGCTGCCTCGATGGTCATATAACCATTTTCCAGAGAAACCTTTACTTCATCTTTGGCAAATCCCGGAAGATCTATTTCAAATTCATATCCATTGTCTTTTTCTTTGATATCGGTTTTCATCACATGTCCGGCTCTTCTGCCGTACAGTTTTTTCTCTGCTTTGTGCAGTTCCTTGCCGGTATCGAACGGAAAATAATCATCAAAAAAGTCATCAAACAAATTCTCTCCAAAAATACTAGGCATCAACATAAGTCATCTCTCCTTTTTATTCATCATGTATTATTACCTTGTTTCTTTGGAACTGGGATGCTTCAGGAGCTTTCGAACTTTTTCTTCGTTCTTTTTGTTCCCTTCCTTTGTTCTAGATGTAATATAACACTTCAATCAGCACTCGTCAAGGGGGAGTGCTGATTTTTTTTGTGAAGATTTTGTGTCCTTCCGTGACATTCGTCTGGTACATCGTCTCACAGACAAATGAATGATTCAGTTATTTCGAAAACAATGTATCAGGTCTCATGGGAGCACGGACTTTGACTCGTTGCCCACGTAAATGAAAAACGAACTTCCACCCTTACTTTGTTTGCCACAACATCAAGGTAGAAGTTCGTTTTTCAATTAGTTATCAGGTCTTCGTATGCCGGTTTACATATTTCGCCTTATATTTTGAGTACACGATCGTCTGGTCTTTATACAGCCCGTAATATCCGGACACTGCATAGCTGACCGTCACAGCCAGCAGATAATACGAAACGCCCTGGAAGCCAAACAACTCAAAGGCTATCAGTATAGAAGTAACCGGGCAGTTCGTCACACCGCAGAACACAGCGGTCATCCCGGCGGCTGCACTTAAAGACGGTGAAAATCCCATTATCTGTCCTGCCAGACAGCCAAAGGTAGCACCAATGGCAAATGAAGGAACGATCTCCCCCCCTCGAAAACCTGCACGCATCGTCAGTGCTGTCAGAAGCATTTTCCAGAAAAAGTCAAAGGTCTGCGTCTGTCCATGTTCCACTGCCTGTTCGATCAGCTGATTACCCGCACCCATATACCGGTCTGTCCCAAGGATCCAGTACAGGACTACTACCAGACAGCCCGCCGCGAAGACACGCAGATATGGATTTTTCATCCATTTATCATATCCCTTGCTCACATATTCCAGTAACAGACAAAAAAGGATACTGACTGCACCGCAGCCTACGGCGATGATGCCCATTTTAATCCCGTTTTCCATCGAAAATGCCGGGATTCCCGTGACATGAAAGTTCTCCGGATGGATTCCGAAACTTCCCGCAAAATCATAAGCAACCAGCGATGCCACCACACAGGGCAGCAAAGCCGCATAGTACATCACACCTACGCTGACCACTTCCATGGCAAATATCGCTGCCGCCATCGGCGTACCGAAAACAGCCGAAAACGCAGCACTCATCCCGCACATAACGATCACATGGCGGTCTTCCTCATCCAGATGAATCCACCGTCCCAGTTGATTTCCGATACTTCCTCCAAGCTGGATCGCCGCACCTTCCCGGCCTGCTGAGCCACCAAGCAGATGTGTCAATGCTGTAGCGATAAAAATCAGTGGTGCTGAACGAAGCGGGACCTCATCCTGCGACCGGATCGTAGAGAGTACCTGGTTCGTTCCTCTGTCCTCTTTTCCAATCTTCTGATATAAAAATACAATCAACAGACCACCAAAAGGCAATAATAAAACAACCGCCGGTCTGTCTGCCCGAAACTGTGTCACCCAGCTCAGACACCCGGCAAATAAACTGCTGGCACCGCCAACCACTCCACCGATCAGAAGTGCCAGCAGGATCCATTTGACAAAGTTGCTCATATCCTGCTGTATCCGTTTTCCATAATAATGTGACATCACTTCCAGACGGTGATGTCCCTTTTTCATAGGTTCCATATGTTTCCCCGCTTCCCTTTCCTCTTTCGTATTTCCGCCTCATTTTCCCGGAATCATACTTTCTTTCAGTATACGCCATCCCTGTATATTTTTCCAGCGCAATGAACTTTAAATATCATGGAAAATTGGTTCACTGTTACGGTTCACTGGCTCAATTATTGATATGCAGTGCAACGAAAAAACAGGGCGAAGCTGCTTCCCTCTCAGCGTTCGCCCTGTTTTCCCTTATTTCTTTTACTCCCTCACATCACTGCCTGATCCCCTTATGCGTAGATTCCCTCAGAATCTGTAATCTCGTACTCAAAAGTCTTCAGATTTGCGCGCAGTGTTGCACTCTCGCCCTGGTTTGTCCAGATGAAGGTAATGATTTCACCTTCTGTGGATACTGCAAGTTCTGCATCAAAGCCGAACGCTTTGGATACGTTTCTAAAATGCAGAAGTTTCAACTGCTCTTTTACGATATCTGTCTTCATCAGTTCTTCGATCTGTGCTGCGGACAGATTGGTACGGTTGATTTCTTTATGACCGCCGGCACCGGCACGTTTAACAGCCTCGTGGTCGTTCTTGCCAGCGAAAAGATCCAAGTACCATACCTGCGGTTTTCCAGGCATGAACATCTGCAGTGCTCTGGCCATAAGCATTTTTTTGTCATCTTCGCCCAGTGCACTGTAATAAGTTGCATTTACCTGATAATATACATTTTTCTGACCATGAAGATCTTTCACATATCCGCCTCTTGCAACAACAGTGTCGATGATCTGCTGGATTCTTTCTTCCGGGATCAGCCCCTTCAGATCCAGAAGCGGGATTCCATCGTGGCAGCCCAGCATGTTGACTACATGGATTTCTTTTTCCATCAGTTCTTTTGCCCATTTTTCCAGAGTGGAACCGTTGCCGCTTTCCAGTGCATCGATGATCATGCCCGGAAGGAAGAAATCGTAGGTCATGTAACCCTGTTTTGCAATCTGTTCATAGTTCTTCTCTCCGTAGCTTGCATGGATCTCCGGAAGAAGGGTCAGATTGTATTTGTCTGCCAGTTTTCGTACTTTTTCCAGTACTTCCCATGTTCCCGGCTCATTCAGGAAGTTTTTTTCTCCCGGCTCCTTCGGTGCATAAGCAAATGCGTCCAGACGCACGATCTTTGCTCCATATGCAGCCAGCGTCTTCAGTGTTTCGTCATAAAACTCCCATACCAGTGGAGATTTGATATTCAGATCCATCTGTCCCAGATATTTTCTCTTGCTCTCCAGAAGTTCTACCACGCTGTCTTTACAGAAAGTATCAATGCTGAGTTCTGACGGTTTTTTACCTGCTGCAATCTCCTCATTGACTTTCTTCGCGATCAGATCTGCTTTGTAATACTGTACCTTTGCCACCTGCATAATGTCCTGTGCATCCAGTACCGGATATTTAATTTCCTGATAGAACGTATTCCAGTAAGGCACATTTTTTCCGTCCGGGAAACGTACCATCAGGATGGGAAGACCCGGTTTACGGAAGAACATATGCTCGATCAGTTCCTGATCCGGCTGGATATATCCTTCTTCAGTCATGGTTCCCTTTCCTTCCCAGAACTTGTTCCAGTCGATAAAGAAATCACGGTATTTGGAGTCGTCGCCGTTTTTCAGGATATCCTGAAACTGCCTGGATAATACAGAAGCATGGTTCAGGATAAAATCCAGTTTCAGATTAATTCCCAGTTCTTCCAGTGCTTCCAGATCTTTTTTATCTGCCAGTTCTTCATTCAATGTGTAATCGATTACAGAGAACCCGCGATCAAGATCTGTATTAAATACGCTGGGCAGAATATAGAAGGAAGAAAATACATCCTTTAATTCCGGTTTCTGTAAAAATCCGGTGATATCACTGAGGGTTCCACCTACGCTGTCCGGATATGCATTTAACATCGGTTTTGCATCTGCTGTAACGGTCATTTTACTCATGCTTCTCTCTCCTTATATTCTTCCCTGATCCATGATCTCTTTGTATTCGTCATAGGATAACAGTTTTCCTGCTTTGGATACGATCACTTTCGCTTTATGAGCCTGGCTCTCCAGCATATCCTGTTCCAGTTCCAGTACCATGGTGGTAAATGGGCTGTCTACAGCACCGTCACGATTTCTTGCTTTTCTGTGTGCCATAGTCTCCTGCGGAGTACTGTTTAACAGAACCGGGATATCTACACCCTTGTAATTGTCACTGTTTCCGTGTGTCCACTCGATGATCAGGATCTCGGTATCAGAGAAATCCACTTCTTCATACCACAGTTCGGTATCTTCTCTTCCCATCCGTTTCAGCCAGATCTTTTCTGCCTTGTTTTTAAAGCTTTCAACGATTTCTTCCACTTCTTTGAAATCGATTTCATTCAGGGTACCAAGATATCCTCTCAGGCCTGCCTTACCATTCTCCAGATAAGATTCATACCAGTCGTAGCTCTCTTTCAGCTTCGGATCTGCATCCATTCCTGCAATCTGTCTTTCATGGATGATGTCGAATCTTTCTTTTGTAAATGTTCCGTCTTTTACCATACCGCGGATCGCGCTCTCACGAAATACATGAAGACGTTCTGCATCGTTGTACTTTGGAATTCTGTGCGGATAGTTATCTCCGGACAGTGTATAGGCTTTCATGCCAATCTGATTAAAATAGAAAGAAAGCAGAGAAGCGGTCTCTGATTTTCCTACTCCGGATCCACCGCATACAGTCAGTACGATCTTGCGGTCTGCGTCTTCTTTTTTCAGTTCTCTGATCTGTCCTAAAAGTTCTCTGAAGATCAGGTTTGCTTTGTTGATGTGATCTTCACCAATCTCGATCTTGTCTCCTGGCATGTCGCCCTGTGGGATCTTCTCCGGGATCACCGGTGCAGTCCATGCAGAAGGATTTTCCACATATTTGTTCATGTTTGCCTCCTCTTGTCCGGCTGCCTTCCGACAGCCGCTGAATCATTGCGTTTTCGTAACTGTTCCATACCTTCACAGGTACGGACCAAAATGCATGTAAGCTCATCTTCGATGATATCATTTTGGCTTATTTGTCAGATAAAGGAATTATATCACGACATTGTGAAAAACATATCGCAATATAATCGGTGTTATTATATGCCAGATACCCGTTTTCCGTCAATATTTCTTCAAAATATTTCTCCGTGTAATTTTTGTGTAATATTTGCTTAATATCTTTATGGTAAAATATCTCATATTTTTTTAGAGGAGGAAATCTATGAAAAAGTTTTATACGTGGTATCAAAAACATATCACAGGTGCAATCTTTATCGGCCTGATTCTCGGTATTCTGACCGGACTTTTTCTGGCTGGACGATTTGAACCTGTACTGACCGTCACCAGTCTTCTGGGAAGCATCTATATGAATGCACTGAATATGATGATCTTCCCTCTGGTCTTCTGTTCCATCATCATGGGTATCACCAGTATCGGTAATGCCCGTACCACCGGAAAGATCACCGGTTATTCCATGATCTTTTTCCTGTGTACCACCGGACTTGCCAGTCTGGCAGGACTGATCATCCCACGTCTGATCCGCCTTGGAAAAGGAGTTAACTTCGAGATGGCAACTTCCGATATCCAGGCTACCGAGATGACCAGCATCCTGGATACCGTAAAAAACCTGATCCCGTCCAATCCGGTAGCTGCTTTTGCCAACGGAAATATGCTTCAGGTTCTGGTATTTGCCGTTATCATCGGTTTTACCCTGTTGGCGATCAAAGAAAAAGGGGAACCTCTGTTACATCTGATTGATTCCTGTAACGAGGTATGTCTGAAGATCATCAGCACCGTGATGTATTTTACCCCGATCGGTGTCTTCTGTACCATCGTACCGGTTGTAGAAGCCAACGGAACCAAGACGATCCTGTCTCTGGCTACCCAGCTGATCATTCTGTATGTGACTTTCTACGGATTTGCACTGTTCATCTATGGAGGATCCGTAAAACTTCTTGGTAAGACAAGCCCGGTCAAATTCTTCAAGGCCATCATGCCTGCTGCTCTGAATGCCTTCGGAACCTGTTCCAGTTCCGCAACCATCCCGATCAGCAAACAGTGTGTGGAAGAAGAACTCGGTGTCTCCAACAAGATCACCAGTATCACCATTCCTCTGGGAGCAACCGTCAACATGGATGCGGTATCCATCCTGATGTCCTTTATGATCATGTTCTTCGCTAATGCCTGCGGTATTAACGTAAGCATCAGCATGATGATCATTATCCTGTTAGCCAACGTTCTCCTTTCTGTGGGAACTCCGGGTATCCCCGGCGGAGCCATTGCTTCTTTCGCAGCTCTTGCTACCATGGCAGGGCTTCCGGCCGGCGTTATGGGTGTCTACATCAGTATCAACACCCTGTGTGACATGGGTGCAACCTGTGTCAATGTCATCGGTGACCTGGCTGCCTGTGTGGTTCTGAAGGAGAAAATCAAGTTAGACGAATAAAACAATTAATTACATAAGTGCAGAAAACGGGATACACCCGGACATCGAAAATGATTCCAGGTGCATCCCGTTTTTATTTTCTCATTTTTTTCAGCAGATTTTCTCCAGCCCTCTTACAATCTTTCCGATCCGCTCCATATCTACCGAAGAATAATTCATTACATACGTGTTTTCAATTCCTGCCTTCTTTTCATAGTAGAACTTGGAAAGTGGTGACAGCTTGATGCCCTGGGCTTTTGCCAGCTCTATTACATTCTCCTCAGCTTTCTCCGTTTTCAGTTTCATCAAGAAATGCACACCGGCCTCTTCCCCGGATATTTCCACGCATTTGTGCAGACCACTATCCCAGATCGCAGATAAGAATCCATTTTTCTTATTTTGATAGTAATTGCGCAGCCTGTTAATATGTTTTTCGAAATATCCTTCTTTGATAAACAGATCCAGAGTATATTGTTCAAAGTTTGATACCGTACAGGAATAAAATGATAATTTCTGATAAAACTGTTCCAGAAGCGGACGCGGCAGGATCATATAACTGATACGTACAGTAGAAGCCAGCGTCTTTGTAAAGGTATTCATATAAATAACTTTTTCGGAAATATCGATACTTTGCAGTGTGGGGATCGGTTTCCCGCCCAGACGCAGTTCACTGTCGTAATCGTCCTCGATGATGTACCTCCTTTCTCCTTTTGAAGCCCAACCAAGAAGTTCATAACGGCGGCTGATCGGCATCACAATTCCGGTCGGATAATGATGGGATGGAGAAATATGTACGATATCTACCTTTTTTTCTTCTAACTGAGAAACTTCCACGCCTTCATCATCCATATCGATGTATGTCCAGTTTACCTGATAGTTCCGATAGATTTTCCCGATCTTCTGATATCCCGGATTTTCCACCGCATAGACTGCCTCGTGTCCCAGAAGCTGGATCAGCAGACCGTACAGGTACTCGGTTCCGGCTCCTATGATGATCTGCTCCGGCTGTACCGTCATGCCCCTGAAATCCTTCAGATAGCCCGCGATGGACTGTCTGAGTGACATAATTCCTCCACAGGGCGGGTTGGTCATCAACTGAATCCGGCTGTCGCTTAACACCTCCCTGACCATCTTCGCCCAGATGGTAAAGGGAAACTGATCGGCCTCGGTCTGATTACTGGTAAAATCAGCCAGATAACTGTTTTCTCCACTGGTCATGGGAATAATCTCCTGCACTTCTTCTCTCTGTTTTGTCTCCAACACCCCTTTAAAGTCCGTTACATAGAATCCTCTTTTGGGCATGGAATAAATATAGCCCTCCGCGATCAGCTGCTCATAGGCATTTTCTACAGTGATCACGCTGATACCCAGATTTTTTGCAAAACTCCGCTTGGAGGGAAGTTTTTCTCCTGCCTGCAAAGTCCCCTGTAAAATATCGTTTTTGATGCATTTGTACAGATATTCATACATGGAATCTGACCCTATATTTGTGAAATTATACGTCAGCATTGTTCTTCTTTTCTCCTGTCTGGCCTTACTGAATATATTTATTTTGATAATTTTTTCATATCCACTTTAGCATTATAATCTACCCATACATTTTTTTCAAGAGATTAACCTACTACTTAAGGAGGAATATTATTATTATGGAAAACAGATACGAACTGAACAAGGAACTGGCACAGATGTTAAAGGGCGGTGTCATCATGGATGTCACCACACCGGAGCAGGCAAAGATCGCGGAAGCAGCAGGTGCCTGTGCTGTCATGGCACTGGAACGGATACCTGCAGATATCCGTGCAGCCGGCGGTGTTTCCCGTATGAGTGATCCGAAGATGATTCAGGGGATCCAGAATGCTGTTACTATCCCGGTTATGGCCAAATGCCGAATCGGTCATTTTGTGGAGGCTCAGGTTCTCGAAGCGATCGAGATTGACTATATCGATGAGAGTGAAGTGCTCTCTCCTGCAGATGATGTGTACCATATCAATAAGAAAAACTTTAAAGTACCTTTTGTATGTGGAGCAAAGGATCTGGGCGAGGCGCTTCGCCGGATCAACGAGGGTGCTTCCATGATCCGTACCAAAGGAGAACCTGGTACCGGTGATATCGTGCAGGCGGTACGTCATATGCGTAAAATGAACAGTGCGATCGCACAGATCAAAGGCATGCGTGAGGATGAGCTTTTTGAGATTGCAAAGCAGTTACAGGTTCCTTTTGATCTGGTTGCTTATGTACATGAAAATGGAAAGCTTCCGGTGGTTAATTTTGCAGCCGGAGGTGTGGCTACTCCTGCAGATGCAGCTTTGATGATGCAGCTGGGTGCCGAGGGTGTCTTCGTAGGATCCGGTATCTTCAAATCAGGCAATCCGGAGAAGAGAGCAAATGCGATTGTGAAAGCGGTTACGAATTATACAGATGCGAAGATAATCGCCAGATTATCTGAGGATCTCGGGGAAGCGATGGTCGGTATCAACGAATCTGAGATTCAGCTTCTGATGGCAGAAAGGGGAAAGTAAGATGAAAATTGCAGTTCTTGCCGTACAGGGAGCTTTTATCGAGCACGAGCGGAAACTGGAAGTACTTGGGGCTTCCTGTGTGGAGCTTCGCAAGGCAGAGGATCTGAACCAGTCTTATGACGGGCTGGTTCTTCCCGGCGGCGAAAGTACGGTACAGGGGAAGCTTTTACGGGAGCTTGGGATGTTTGATACGATCCGGAAGCAGATTAAGAAGGGACTTCCGGTTTTGGCTACCTGTGCGGGGATGATTCTTCTGGCGGATTCGCTGGAGGGGGATGCGATGGTACATCTTCAGACGGTTCCGATGACGGTGAAGAGGAATGCTTATGGACGGCAGTTGGGGAGTTTTCACACGGAAGCAGAGTTTAAAGGAATTGGGGAGATTCCTATGACGTTTATCCGCGCGCCTTATGTGGCGGATGTTTCGGATGGCGTTGAGGTACTGGCTGTAGTACAGGATCGGATTGTGGCGATTCGGTATGGGAAGCAGATGGCGCTGGCGTTTCATCCGGAGCTGGATGAGGATCATCGGGTGCATGAAGAGTTTTTACGGATGTGTGGAGAAAAATAAGTTCGGTTGGGTTCATGACGGACGAAGCGGGAGGGCGGACAGCGCCGGGCAGACAGCTGCTGGTAACGCAAATCTGAGCTAGTCACCAACTCCGACTATGTTCACGAGGGTCGGCGGACCCTCGCGAAAGTCTGCGTAGGTGCCGGATCTCATCTTTGCTAAAAGCACCAGCAAAAGGCTGTCTGCCCGGCGCTGTCCGCCCTCCCGCTTCTGGCTTTCGTTGAGACTGGTTTTGTTCGATGGGAGATTTCCCTCTGGTAGATTGTTTTTGATTTTGGAAGTTACTATTCAATAAGTGACATATGACTTGTAACTTTGAAAGTACTGAACAGTTCCCTTTGAAACTGTTTACTCTTTAAGTTGTTTTTTATCATAACTGCTTAGTAAAAAAGACAGCCTGTTTTCGCATTAGTTTTTGCTTAAACAGACTGTCCGCAGCGCGGCAAAACGGTTTTCTCCATTTGGATCAATTTTCACCATCTCGGATGAATATCCGGGCAGTGGCGGTGGGTTATGGCGGCGCGCATTTCTACATAGCAGCCGCAGATGCGGCACATACCGGAGAGCAGGTGGTCGCAGGTTTTGCACTGGGACAGGCGGGTTTCGTATTCCTGATCCGGGGTTTTGTCGTCGGGGTTCAGGTTGGCGATGTATTCGTACATGGTTTTGTAGGTGTCTGCTTCGCTCATTTCACGAAGCAGACATTTTTTGCAGATTCTTGTGAATGTGTCCATTGTTTTTTCTTTCTCTGTTTTTTATATCGTGTCATTTTACCGGAAAAGGGCAGCCTGTATAACAGGCCACCCTTTTGGTATCGCAGGGATTGCTCCGCGATTTTCACGCGGACTTTATTTCAGTGCAATGTGCAGTACACTGCAGGCCGGAATGGTGAATTTGATTCCGGCGTGTACTTTTTCTACGCCTTCGAAGGACTGTACCACTACGTTTTCCGGATCATCGAAAGTATTTTTTGCATGCATTTCCTGGGTTACGATCTGAGCTTCGATGGATTCCACTTTTTTACCAAGGATGGTAGTTTCGATCGGGTAAGCATGTTCCAGATCCAGGTTGGTCATGGTGATATGCATCACACCGTCCGTATCTACGGATACAGACTCAGACAGATTTGGTACCATATTTTCTTCTTCCAGTCCGACGGTTTCTGTCTCCAGGGTGCTGTCCAGGAGGTCTGCGTCCTGATGGTATTTGTACATATCAAATACATGATAGGTCGGGGTCTTGATCATTTTGCTGCCTTCGGTCAGGATTACGGCCTGCAAGACGTTTATCATCTGGGCGATGTTTGCCATTTTTACGCGGTCGCTGTGTTTATTAAAGATATTCAGGTTGATACCTGCTACCAGGGCATCGCGCATCGTGTTCTGCTGATACAGGAAGCCCGGGTTGGTTCCCGGTTCTACTTCGTACCAGGTTCCCCATTCATCGACGATCATTCCGACTTCTTTTTTCGGATCGTATTTATCCATGATCGCTCCGTGACGGGTGATCAGTTCGTCCATGTACCAGGTCTTTTTCATGGTCTGGTACCATTTTTTTTCGTCAAATTCAGTAGCACTTCCTTTGTTTAACCATCCGCCCGGATGCGTATAGTAGTGCAGAGACAGCCCGTCCATAAATCCGTGCTGACCCGGTTCGTTTCGACGGAAGGTGGTTTTCATGACTTCCTCTGTCCACTCGTAATCGTCCACATTTGCTCCGCAGGCGATCTTTTTGATCGGTTTGTTTCCGGCATAGTTCCGCACATATGTCTGGTATCTGCGGTACATATTTCCATAGAAATCCGGATTCATGTTACCGCCACAGCCCCAGTTTTCATTTCCCACACCAAAGTAATCTACCGTCCACGCTTCTTTGTGACCGTTTTTCGTTCTCAGGTCTGCCATCGGGGATACGCCCTCGAAGGTCATGTATTCTACCCACTCAGACATTTCCTGTACGGTTCCGCTTCCCATGTTGCCGTTGATATAAGTCTCACAGCCCAGCTGACGGCACAGCTCGAAGAATTCGTGCGTTCCGAAGCTGTTGTCTTCTACCACGCCGCCCCAGTGGGTGTTGACGATTTTCTTTCTTCCTTCTTTCGGTCCGATGCCGTCTTTCCAGTGATATTCGTCAGCGAAACATCCACCCGGCCAGCGAAGTACCGGGATACGGATCTGTTTTAAGGCTTCCACCACATCGGTACGCATCCCGTTGACGTTCGGAATTTCAGAATTTTCTCCCACATACAGTCCCTCATAAATACACCTTCCCAGATGCTCGGAAAAATGTCCCTGCAGTTCTTTATTGATATGGGAAAGTTTTCGTTCTGCATTGATTACTAATTTTGCCATGTTGTTCCTCCATATTTTTATGTATAAAGTATATTTTCAAATATCCGTTTACAAATACTCTGTTTCTTCCACCTTCTGGTACACAAATACCGGGAATCCTTTTTCGTCATACATCACTTTCATGATTCTCGCATGGCGGTTCGGGTCGTACAGTGGATCTCCGATGATCTCGTCATACGGGCGGGCATGATAGACACAAAGATCCGTCACACCATCTTCTGCCTTTACAAAGCAGTTATGCCCCGGTCCGTAAATCCCCTTTTCTTCGTCGGTTTTCAGTACCGAATGCCGCAGTTTCGTCCATGCATGCGGATCCAGCAGATCTGCATTTTCATCGATATACATCATTCCCATGCAGTAGCATGCTCCCGTCGCGCTTGCGGAAAAAGTCAGAAAAATCTTTCCGTCATGTTTTAAGATCGCCGGTCCTTCATTTACCCAGAAATCCACCCGCTCCCAGTCATAATCCGGTGTTGTCAACAATACCTGATCCGTGCAGAGTTTGTTGGCTGCTGCCATTTTTCCGATATACAGATTGGAAATCTGGCGACCGACACCCGTTTTTTCCGCCCAGATATAATACCATTCTCCCCGGTGTTCAAACACCGTCGCGTCCAGAGAAAAGGCATGGAACGAAAATTCATCGCTGTCTGCCGCCTGCATCATGCCAAGTTCTTCCCATTCATCTTTCATCGGATTCTGCCCCTTGCAATGCAGGACATACGGACGGATGTTCCAGATGTCATCTTTATCCCCGGCTGCATAGTAGATATACCATCCGCCAAACAGATAGTGAATCTCCGGTGCCCAGATATGGGTGCTCTGCGGTCCGCTTTCATGTCTCACCCAGAGGGTTTTCTCCTCCGCATGTACCAGACCACCCAGATCGTTCGCAGCACGCAGAATAATCCGGTCATAAGCCGGTACGGATGCGGTAAAATAGCAGGTTCCGTCCGTGTGGCGGTACACAAACGGATCCGCCCGCTGCGCGATCCATTCATCGTTGTATGGCGTGTGGATATAATTGTCTTTATTCATTTTTATCCTCTTTTTCTGTTAAAATAGTTTTCTTTTTACTGATTATAAGAAATAATAGACTTGTTGATAATATGGCAACAAGTCCAAATTTGCCATATGCTTTTTGTATACTCTGCCAAAACTTAAAAATCCTCAGTTCCGACAGGTGCTTCTTACACCAACCGGAAACTGAGGATCTTAAGATTTGAACCGCTTCTACGACTTACGCGTTTCTGCTGCTCAGATATTCGTTAATATTTGCCAGAACAACGTCTGCATCCAGACCATGCACCATGCATGCTTCTTCCAGAGATTCTCCGATAGAAGACGGGCATCCTACGCAGTGCATACCAGCCTGCATCAGGATCACAGCGATTCCGCCATCCAGTTCCAGCATCTCGCCCATAGTGGTTTCTTTCGTAACCTTCATGATTGGGTCCTCCTTCATACTGTTTTCGCGACTGTTTCCAATCACACTTACTGATACATTTTATCATACTTCTCTCAGAACTTCCAGTTTTCTCGGTAGATTTTTCTCACAGTTTTCCACAGGCTCCAGTGGATTCATCCGTGATATCCACGGAACTCCGTCCCCGGTGGAGGAAAACTTTGTGGAAAGTCTCCTATTACATTCGCCGGTAGCAGGTAATTTACAACAGATACCCGGACAATTGGCTCTGATGCACCGGATTTGTCAGAAAAATAACACTTACGAAACACCAAAGACTACGTTATAATAATCAACGCTGTAAAAAACCAAGTAAGATTTGAAAGAGAAAAAGGAGTAACAAATATGCCGCAGAATAAAAGAGAAAGTTTAATTTACACCGTCCTGATGTGTTTTTGCATGGTGCTCTGGATGAGTATGTATAATGTCACCCTGCATATGGGAGGTTTTTCCCTGGAAGTGTTAAAAGAGGGATGGCTGGGCTTCCCGATCGCCTATGTATTTGCCATGTGCTGTGACTGGTTCCTGGTATCCGGTCTGGCGAAAAAGTTCGCATTTACTTATCTGGTAAAACCGGAAGACAGTGTCCTGAAAAAAGTGATCTGCGTATCCTGTTCCATGGTAGTACCGATGGTACTCATCATGTCCATGTACGGTGCTGTGGAAGGATGTGTGCGCTCCGGTGCATGGTCCCAGCTGCTGATGATCTGGCTGACCAACATTCCCAAGAACTTTATCATGGCTCTTCCTTTCCAGCTGATCATAGCCGGGCCGCTGGTTCGTTTCATCTTCCGTTCTGCATTCCCGGAAGGCAAGGTACTGGCGTGACACAGCACAAAATCCGGGAAAGTGGTGTTAAGAGATACCACTTTCCCGGATTTTTTATTTACGCGAGCAATGCGCCAAAGTCCATGCTTGTATTAGACCTTGGCGACTGCCGCGATAACTCGAGAAACTTGCAAAGCGTGTTTCTCATAGTTTTTTCTGCTCTCTCGTCTACTCTGTAATTTTCCCGTAGCACTTCGGTCTCCTGTCGCGGAACAGTCCCCATTCCAGACGTTTTGCTGCCAGTTCATCCAGATCAAATGTCTCTGTCAGTATTTCTTCCTGATCCCGGGAAGCTGTCTGCAGCAGTTCTCCGGTTTCATCTGTGATAAAGGAAGAGCCGTAAAAAATCAGTGCAGACTCCTGCCCGCCATTTTCCGCACAGGGTTTTACTTCCTCTTTGCCGATCCGGTTGGCCGCGATCACCGGCATCAGATTCATCGCTGCATGTCCCTGCATACAACGACGCCAGTGCGGCATACTGTCACATTCAAGAATCGGTTCGGAACCGATCGCCGTAGGATAAAAGAGCAGTTCTGCTCCTTCTAAAGCCATACACCGTGCAGTCTCCGGGAACCACTGATCCCAGCAGATTCCCACACCGATCTTTCCATATCTGGTGTCAAATACCCGGAAACCGGTGTCTCCCGGTGTAAAATAGAATTTTTCCTGATAATAATGATCATCCGGGATATGTGTTTTCCGGTATACGCCGAGAATTTCTCCGTCCGCATCGATACAGGCTACCGAATTATAGAGATTATTGACCTCTTTTTCATAAAAACTGATCGGTAAAACCACTTTCAGTTCCTTCGCCAGCTTCTGTCCCCAGCATACCGCTTCATTTTCTTCCACAGGCTTCGCATAGCTGTAAAAATCATATCTCCTCTGCTGACAGAAATATTCTCTCTCGAAAAGTTCCGAGAGCAAAATGATCTGTGCACCGGCGGCGGCTGCCTGACGTACCATTTTTTCTGCTTTTTTAAGGTTTTCCTGCGGATGATTGGTACACTGCATCTGCACTGCTGCCACCGTCACCTGTCTTTTTCCCATGTTCTCTTTCCTCCTGTCACCCCGGTACTTTTGTCCTTTTCATGGGACTTTTACCAGCTCTTCTCACCGCTTCTGTTCGTTTCGTCTTTTCCCTGCCGGAATCTGCTGCGTAATACAGTGGATATTTCCTCCCCCTGTCAGGATATCTCTGGCATATACCGGGATAATCTCACGATCCGGACAAAGTTTTCCCAGAATCTGTGCTGCTCTCCGGTCGCTTTCTTCATTTTCCCCGCCAAATGCCGGCAGTATCACAGCACCGTTGGAAAAATAGAAGTTTACATAAGAAGCTGCCAGACGTTCTCCCTCTTCCCGGACATCCTCGCCTTCTTCAAATACATATCCTTCCAGTTCCTCTCTGGTCACGCAGACCGGGTGATCCGGGATCGGAAGTTTATGCACAGTGATTTTTCTTCCCTTTGCATCTGTCTCTCCTTCCAGATATCCCAGACACGCCATGGATAACGGATACTGAGGATCTTCCCTGTTGTCTGTCCAGGCAAGAATCACCTCACCCGGTTTTAAGAATGCACAGACATTGTCCACATGCTCGTTGGTCTCATCCATATAGATTCCCCGGGGCAGCCACAGCACTTTTTCGGCCCCCAGATAGGCTTTCAGTTTTTCTGTAATCTCCTCTTTGGTAAGATCCGGATTTCTGCCCTTACTGAGCAGACAGGATTCGGTCACCATCACGGTTCCCTCTCCATCGCTGTGGACAGAACCGCCTTCCAGCACAAACGGCCTTGCGTCATACCAGGTGTATCCCTCTTTCTCGCAAAAGAAGGGAGCAAAACGATTGTCTTTTTCCCATGAAGCGTACAGTCCGTCTTCGGTTCCGCCCCAGGCGTTAAACTCCCAGTTGATTCCCCTTACTTCCTGTCCATCCGTCACAAAGGTTGGTCCCACATCTCTGGCCCAGGCATCGTCGGTCTCTGCCGCAAAAACCCTTATCGGATACAATGCTTCATCTGTCTGCAGACGCTGTGCCAGCTTTTCCGCCTCTGAAAATGTCTTCCCACTTGCCGCAAGATAAACTTCTTCACTTTTTGCAATTGCCCGGATTACGTCTGCAAATGCTTTTTTTGCCTCCCGTGCACCATTTCGCCAGGATCCCGGCCGTTCCGGCCAAATCAGAATACAGCCCCGGTGCGGCTCATATTCTCCTGGCATACGGTACCCGTCCTGCACCGGCAGAATCTTTCTTATTTCTACATGATTTATTGTCTTTTTTCCGCTGTCCATGTCTTCCTGTCTCCTGTTTTTCTCCTGGTGTTTCTGCAAATATCAAGTACTCTCTGAAGAATCTAATGATCTCTCAGGATATTCTGTGATGTTATGACAGTCTCTCTTTAAAATCCTCATACCCGAATGTCTTTATCATCTCCACCGTTCCATCTTCCTTCAACAAAGCGATTCCCGGAAGCGGCATACCGTTAAAGGTATTATTTTTCACCATAGAATAAATCGCCATATCTTCAAAGACCAGACGATCTCCGATCGCTACCGGATGTTCAAAACTGTAATCCCCAATCACATCCCCGGCAAGACAGGTCATGCTGGATAACCGGTACGTATATGTTTTTTCTCCCGGTTCGTACCCACCCCGCAGAGGCGGACGATAAGGCATTTCCAGTACATCCGGCATATGACAGGCCGCGGACGCATCCAAAATCAGGATCTCCATTCCATTTTTCACGATATCCTGCACTTCTGTCACCAGATATCCGGCATTTAAAGCTATAGCCTCTCCGGGTTCCAGATATACTTCTACCTGATAGGTTGCCCGAATATAGGCAATCAACTGTTTTAACTGTTTCAGCTGATAACCCGGTCTTGTGATATGGTGGCCTCCTCCCAGATTCAGCCATTTCATCTTTTTCAGATACTTACCAAACTTTTCTTCAAAAGCCCGAAACGTAATCACCAGATCATCGGCATCCTGCTCACAGAGCGTATGAAAATGAAGCCCTTCCACACCTTCCAGCAGATCTTCCCGAAACTCTGCCTTCGTCACACCAAGCCGTGATCCCGGTCCGCATGGATCATAAATCTCATGACCTTCCTGAGTGGAACATTCCGGATTCACCCGGATTCCCACGCTGACCGGTTTTCCATCTTCCCGGATCTGTGCGCTTTGTTTACATAACTCTTTATATTTTTCATACTGTCGGAAGGAATTGAACACGATATGATCACAGATTTTCACCAGTTCTTTCATATCGGCTTCCTTATACGCCGGTGCAAACACATGATTTTCTTTTCCCATCTCTTCCCTGCCAAGGCGGGCTTCATAAAGCCCGCTGGCCGTGGTTCCGCTGATAAAGGTTCCAATCATCGGGTACAGAGAAAACATGGAAAACGCCTTCTGTGCCAGCAACACATGACAGCCCGTGTCCTTCTCCAGTTTCTGAAGAATCCTGAGATTTTCTTTTAACTTTTTCTCATCTGCCACGTAACAGGGAGTTGGCAGATCTTTCCACATCATTCTACGATCTGTGGATCTTCATCCACAACCCACGGCAGGCCATACTGATTCAGCATATCCATAAACGGATCCGGATCAAATTCTTCGATATTGAAGACACCGTCTTTATCCCATACTTTATCCACAACCAGCGCCGCACCGATCATTGCAGGAACACCTGTCGTATAAGAGATTGCCTGGGAACCAACTTCTTTGTAGCATTCCTGGTGATCACACACATTATAAATATAAATCGTCTTTTCTTTTCCGTCTTTCTTTCCGGTGAAGATACAGCCGATATTAGTCTTTCCCACAGTACGCGGACCAAGAGATGCCGGATCCGGGAGCAGTGCTTTCAAAAACTGAATCGGAACGATTTCTCTTCCTTCATAATTGATGGGAGAAGTGGAAAGCATTCCTACATTTTCCAGACATTTCATATGTGTCAGGTAACTCTGTCCGAATGTCATAAAGAAACGGATTCTTTTTACACCAGGTACATTCTTCGCCAGAGATTCGATCTCCTCATGGTGAAGCAGATACATATCTTTTTCTCCTACCTGCGGGAAATTATATTCTCTCTTGATCTCCATCGGTTCTGTCTCTACCCAGTGACCGTTCTCCCAGTAGGAACCATTGGCAGATACTTCACGAAGGTTGATCTCCGGATTGAAGTTAGTTGCAAATGGATATCCGTGGTCTCCGCCATTGCAGTCCAGGATATCAATGGTGTCGATCTGGTCAAAATAATGTTTCATTGCATATGCGGTAAATACGCTGGTTACACCCGGATCAAATCCGCTTCCCAAGAGAGCTGTAATCCCCGCTTCTTTGAATCTTTCACGATACGCCCACTGCCAGGAATAATCAAAATATGCAGTAAATCCAGCCTCTTTGCATCGTTTTTCATAGATGGCTCTCCACTCCGGATCATCGGTATCTTCCGGTTCGTAATTCGCGGTATCGATATAATCCACCTTACACTCCAGGCAGGCCTCCATGATCGTCAGATCCTGATACGGCAGCGCCACATTCAGAACCGCATCCGGCTGATACGACCGGATCAGGGCAACCAGTTCTTCTACTTTATCCGCATTCACCTGTGCCGTTGTGATCTTCGTATCTGTGGTTGCTTCCAGTTTTTTCTTTAAAGTATCACATTTTTCTTTCGTTCTGCTGGCAATGCAGATCTCTGAAAATGTTTTGCTGTTCTGACAGCACTTATGAATCGCTACTCCTGCTACGCCTCCGCATCCGATAATCAGTAATCTTCCCATTCTTTTTTCCTCCTGTTTTCTATTATGTACTCTTAGGGTCTTTCTGACCCAGTTACTTTTCCTGATTGTTCCGTACCTTCACAGTTGCTACTTTTCTTCTTCTTCCAGCATATCTTCCACATACTTCGGAAGCATAAAAGCTCCCTTATGAAGATTGGTGGTATAATACCAGGTCTTAATTTTCCGTTCTTTCCATCGTTTTACATTCAGATCATCCAGGGGATGATATTTTTTGGAAGCAAATCCAAACAGCCAGTATCCGGAAGAGCAGGTTGGTATATGTGCCTGATACACTCTGCTGACGGGAAAGCTGTGACTGGCCTTCCTGTGCATGACCCGGCAGGATTCTTCGTCCTCATCATAAAACGGACTGCCATGCTGATAAACCATGATCCCGTCTTCCTTTAGCGCCCGGTAACAGTTTCCGTAGAATTCTTTGGTAAATAATCCTGCATTATGCCCCAGTGGATCGATTGCGTCATTGATGATCAGATCGTACATATTTTGTTTGCTTCGCAGAAATCGCAATCCGTCTTCATAATAGACCGTTACCCGTGGATCTGACAGTCCGCAGGCATTATCCGGAAAGTATTCTTTACAGACCTCCACAAACACCCGATCCGGTTCCACCACATCAATGGTCTCAATCTCTTTGTAATGTCCCAGTTCTCTTGCCACACCGCCGTCACCGCCACCGATCACCAGCACATGTTTCACATTCGGATGAACAGCCATCGGAATATGTACGACCATTTCATCGTAGATAAATTCATCCTTCTCTGAAAATACAATGCTTCCGTCTGCACTTAAAAAACGGCCAAATTCATCCGAATCAAATACATCGATCCGCTGAAATTCCGTCTGCAGCCCGAACAGCTGCTTTTGTACCTTTACAGAAACTTTTACTTTTTCTGTATGGTAATCCGAAAACCATAATTCCATTCTTTTCTCCCCCCTTATCTTCTTACCGCACCGGTCGGAGCTTCCATCACATACAGATATTCCACCGCCGGATCCTGCGTTCCCTGCATGGAACAGCCCTTTTCTTTCGCATATATAATGTAGTCAATAATTTCTTTTGTGATCATCTCTCCCGGGGCCAGAATCGGAATCCCCGGTGGATAACACATGGCAAATTCACCACAGATCATCCCTTCTGTCTCCCGGATCGGCACTGCCTTTTTCTCCGCATAAAATGCCGTCTGCGGAGATACCATAACGGTCGGGTTAATATATTCGGTATTCGGCATCTGCTCCGGATCTCTGGCGTACAGCCTCTGGATATCCGAAAGAGCCCCTACCAGGCGTTCAATATCCTGAATCCGGTCACCAATGGAAATATACGCTAGAATATTGGCAATATCTCCCAGTTCAATCTGGATATCATATTCATCCCGCAAAAGATCATACACTTCGATACCCGCAAGACCGATATCTCTGGTATAGACAGACAGTTTAGTCACATCAAAATCGTATACACTGCTCCCATTGATCATGTCTTTTCCATACGCATAGAATCCACCGATGGCATTGATCTCTTCCCTTGCATACTCAGCCATCCGGCTCACTTTTGCAAAGGATTCTTTTCCCCGGAGAGCCAGATTTCTTCTGGAAATATCCAGACTGGACATCAGAAGGTAAGATGCACTGGTGGTCTGGGTCAGATTGATAATCTGACTCACATATTCCCAGTTCACATTTTTTCCCGTCAGCAACAGGGAACTCTGGGTCAGGCTTCCCCCGGACTTATGCATGGAAACCGATGCCATATCCGCTCCTGCGTCCATGGCACAGACCGGAAGGTTCTCACCAAAATACAGATGGGTTCCATGGGCTTCATCCACCAGAACCAGCATATTGTGTGCATGAGCAATCTTTACAATGGATCGAAGATCCGAACAGATTCCATAATAAGTAGGATTGTTCACCAGCACCGCTACCGCATCCGGATTCGCAACAATCGCTTTTTCCACTTCGGACACTTCCATTCCCAGGGAAATTCCGAGACGGTTATCCACCTCCGGGTTTACATAAACCGGTATCGCTCCACACAATACCAGGGCATTGATCACACTCTTGTGTACATTTCTTGGAAGGATGATCTTATCCCCCGCCTTGCAGCAGGAAAGTACCATTCCCTGTACCGAAGAGGTAGTTCCTCCTACCATGAAAAAAGCATGATCCGCACGGAATGCTTCCGCCGCCAGCTCCTCTGCCTCTTTGATCACCGATACCGGATGGCAGAGATTGTCCAGCGGTTTCATGGAATTCACATCCAGACTGACACATTTTTCACCCAGAAGTTCCACCAGCTCCGGATTACCCCGCCCTCTCTTATGCCCGGGCACATCGAAGGGAACGACCCTTCGTTTCTTCAGTTTTTCCAGCGCCTCATAGACCGGCGCATGCATCTGTTTTTTCTTATCCATATCTTCTCCCTGTTGTCTTTTTCCTGTCCACAGATCAAATATTGTTTATATGTGACTGTGAAAGTACTGACCCGTTATATTTATATAACGAGATAAAATACGCTTTGCAAATTTTACTCGTTATCGCGACAATCGCCAAGATCGCATGCAGGCATGGACTTTGCCTCGTTGTTCGCGTAAATCAAAATTGATCCACCGGACCAATTATTGATAGGTAATGCAACAAAAAAGGACAGGTGAAATCACCTGTCCGCATTGTCATTCTATAGTTCTACTTTGTATTTTCTCTACATCCGCAAAAACTATGTTCTCAGAGTTTGTCGTTGGCATCTTTGCCAGCAAATATTTGCTATTCCGTAACTGTATCCGCCCACAGCTACAAGCTAACTACTCTTTATTGACCATTTCACAAGTGATACCTCAACCGGATTTCTTCGCTTTCTTCCGGTTGGAAACTTATAAAATTTAGCTTTTAACTAAATCAATAATGCGGTCTCTCACCGCTCTCGGCAGCTGCCCCGCCTGTCCGTATGGGCTTAACCAATATGCTTGGTGGGCTAATAATAAATATTTGCATGAAAACATGGTTTGCTTCATGTAGTTTTGAGTATATCACAGCATTTTATGTAATGCAAGTAAAAGCTGGGTAAAGTCATTCAAAGTACTTTCCCGGGTGTCCCATTCTTATCATCTGAATCGACATTTCTATCTCTGCCAAGAGCATGATCAAACTCATCAAGAACATCCGTCATCAGGCCTTCATCGAGCCGACTTCTGCACTCTGCAACCAATACAGCTGGAATTCCATAAAATGCTTCTGCAATACTGCCTGTAATAGCGCCAAGTGTGTCAGTATCTCCACCAAGTGATACTGCATTCCGTATGGCATCCTCAAAATCTTGGGATTCCAGAAATGCAATAATCGCCTCCGGTACTGTTCTCTGACAAGTCTCATCCATATGATATCCCGGTCTGATTTCATCAATTGTTCTATTAAGATTATAATGAAACTCCCTCTCAATATATTCTTTAATCTCTTCTTTCGAGAATCCATTCCTAGCCATGTATATTGCACTGGCTGTTGCCTCTGCACCCTTAATGCCTTCCGGATGATTATGTGTCACGTTTGCTGTCGCTCTTGCTACCTCTCTTGTTCTTTCCATCGAATCATAAAGCCATCCCGCCGCTGACACTCTCATGGCAGAACCATTTCCATAACTTCCGTATGGCTTTGGATTGCTTTCTCTAAGCCAATGCCTGAATCTTCCACCATAACCTGCATATGGATATCTTTTTCCCCTATCCTGCATGTTAGTTACTACCGCCTCTTCAATTTCCTTTACTGTAGCTTCCTTTCCGACTGCAAGAAGAGCTTCTCCAACCGCTATTGTCATAACAGAATCATCTGTAAAGTCACAGTCTTTACTAAACAGATCGAATTCCTTTGTTTTATCTCCTCTGTCAAACTCAAATGGACTTCCTATAATATCTCCTAAAATTGCTCCGTACATATATGCCTCCAATCTCCGGAATGCTCCCGCAACTCTTTTTCTTTGTTACAATATGAGTATAATTGAAAGACATCTTTATATGGTCGCTATCCGTGCGACACTTTTTAGGGCAAAAACAAACGCCGATACTATAAGTACCGACGTAACATATGCACCGGTAACAGCAATATCACCTCTTGCAATTTTCCGATGCCTGCTTTTCAGCAAGAAGCTGTTCTTTTCCTGTCGCCCTCTTGATTACCGAACAGCAAAAACAGGCTTGGCTGGATTTGCTATCTTAGCCACTATGCTTTACTCAAAATATCCGTTTAGATAATTTGCCGTATCTTCGTTCACTGCAAAAATCATATCTAAATCATCTAAACCGTAAATCTTAATGCCCATGTAAGAACCATCATATAGTGTGATAGTGGTAACATCATAAAGTGTTCCATCTGTATCGGTCTGTCCCAGTTTGATCGTTTTCTCGTAACTATTCAGTAGCCACTATCCCGCGAGGTGTTTTGACATGAATATGTCAAAATCCCGAGACATACAAGCCAAAATGCCATCACCGAAGGTGATTTACGCGAGCAACGAGTCAAAGTCCGTGCTTGCACGGAACCTTGAGGAGTCCCGCGATAACGATAAAAACTCGCAAAGCGTGTTTTTATCGTTTAAATGCATTTTGGCTCGTAACTGTGAAGGTACTGAACAGTTACGTTTTCCCTTGTATTAGTTTCCCAATAATTACTATCTTTATTTCCGGTGAATTCTACTAATGCCAACATTCAACAGCTACTTTTATAACACCATCTCTCTTATTCTCGAAAAGATCATAAGCCTCATCAATCTTACTTAGAGGATAGGTATGCGTGATAAGTGGTTCTGTATTAATCTTTCCATCAGCAATCAGTTGCAATGTCTCATCGCAGTCGCATCCATCTACTCCACCGGTTTTGAAGATAAGATTTTTCCCATACATATCTGGAAGCGGTAATCTCTGTGCTTTATCATACAGTGCAACGATTGTTACAATTGCATTCGGTCTTGCGCACTCCCATGCAAGGCGAAACGTTGATTCAGCTCCGGCAACTTCAAGAACAACATCTGCTCCACCATGATCACTTGTTTTTTTTACAAATTCCTCACATTCTTCCGGAGAAACAGTAAGTACATCCGGATAATGCTTATTAATAAATTGGATACGTTCTTCGTCTTTCTCACACATGATAATATGCTTTGGACTCTTCAGCATAACGCAAAGTAATGTGCAGATTCCTGTGGGACCTGCACCGATGATCAGTACCGTGTCATCTTCTGTAATTTCAGAAATACGAGTTGCCCAGTAGCCGGTAGCCAGTACATCTCCAACAAATAATGCCTGTCGCTCTGTAACTTCGTCCGGAATCTTGTTTAATCCTTGATCTGCGAACGGTACGCGCACATACTCAGCCTGACCGCCATCGATACGGCAGCCAAGAGCCCAACCGCCATTTTGGTCCGTACAGTTATTGACATAACCTTTTTTGCAGAAATAACATTCACCACAAAATGTCTCCACATTGACTGTTACTCTGTCTCCCGGTTTGACATGAGTAACAGCGCCTCCAACTTCTTCAACAATTCCAACCATCTCGTGACCAACAGTAATTCCCAAAACTGCACGTGGAACACTTCCATGCTTGATATGTAAATCACTGGAACAGATACTCGCAAGCGTTACCTTTACAATAGCATCCCTTTCATGCATAATTACCGGTTTCGGTTTTTCTCTTAATTCGAATTTTCCTTTTGATACATATGTATAAGTCTGCATTGTTTTTCCCCCACCATTTTCAAATAGTATAAAGCATTTTTGCTCGTAACTGCTCAGTACCTTCACCGTTACGAGCCAAAATACATTTAAAATCTCCTCCGCTCAAGAAAAGAATCGTATATCAATCACAGCCTTCTTATATTATAGGTTTCCATCTTACGAGTTACAAGCGAAAATAAATAGGAAAAGAAAGTTCCCTGCTTATAACGACTCTCACCGATTGTCAATCTTCTCCGGGAACATATCATGATTACTCATGCGGTTCCAGGCAACCTTTTCCCAATCCGTACCCGGCTTTCCGTAATTACAATACGGATCAATGGACAATCCTCCTCTTGGGAGAAATTTACCCCAGACTTCTATATATTTCGGTTCAAGAAGACTGACCAGATCCTTCATGATTATGTTGATCACATCTTCGTGAAAGTCTCCATGATTTCTAAACGAGAACAAATATAATTTCAAGGATTTACTCTCCACAAGACGTTCATCCGGAACATAAGAAATTGTGATCGTTGCAAAGTCCGGCTGTCCGGTAATCGGACAAAGGCTTGTAAATTCGGGGCAGTTAAACTTGACAAAATAATCATTTTCAGGATGTTTATTCTGAAATGCCTCTAATACAGATGGATTGTAATCCATACTGTACTCTGTTTGCTGATTTCCCAATAATGTTAAATTTTCTTTTTCTCTCATCGTTTTCTCCTCTATCTCAATGCCGGATCTTCCATATGGTTTGCCTGAAATGCCGCTGCACGGTCAATGCATGTTCCACATTTTCCGCAAGGCTTCTCGCCTCCTTCGTAGCAGGACCAGGTCAACTTGTAAGGAACTCCCAGTTCTAATCCAATCCTTACTACTTCAGCTTTGGATACATTAACAAAAGGTGCTTCTATTTTAAGCTGATGTCCGGAACCTTCCCATATTGCTTCATTCATAGCCTGATTGAATACCGGCGAGCAGTCCGGATACGCAAAGCCTGCAGAATCATCTGCATGAGCTCCATAATAAATTACTTCGCAGTCCTTGCTCAGCGCGATACTTGCCGCAGAAGAAAGAAATAATCCGTTTCGGAACGGTACATATGTGCTTACTGGCTTATCGCCATTGGTTTTTGAAATCTGTTCTGCGTAACTTTCCTCCGGGATGTCTTCCGTAGACTGTTGAAGCAGTGAACAGTTACTATATTGAAATATCTTCCTCAAATCCAGGAACAAATGCTCCACACCATAATATTGGGCAACTGCTATTGCAGCTTTAATTTCTTTATCATGTTTTTGTCCGTAGGAAACCGAAAGGGCAATCACCTGGTCTTTCCCATACTTTTGGATTGCCAGTCCCAATGCCGTTGTTGAGTCGATTCCTCCGCTAAAAAGAACTAATGCTTTCATCTTTATCACCTCACTATTTATACTCCCCGCTTGTCAGGATCCCAGATCACTTTATGTATCTGTATCTGCAACCGTACACCATTCAACCGATGCTTCAACATGAATTCTACTATTTGCACCGGTTCTATTGAGCCAAAAACAGGGCTAAGATAAACATGACATCTGTTGGTCAGATCATAAGTCCGAATCAATTCCAGTGCTTTCAGCAAATCTTCCTGACTGCCGGATACAAATTTTACAGTATCATTCTTTTCAAGCAGTTCCATGTTCTCTGTTATCATATGTTCTTCGCACCCGCTTGATGGTAACTTATAGTCCATTGTAAATACCGGACGTTCTTCACAAAATGCAGCCAGATCGACTGCTCCATTTGTCTCAATCTCAACCTGCAGTCCTGCTTTTAAAAGAAAATGGATTAAACCTCTGATATCTTTTTGCATCAACGGTTCTCCGCCTGTAAGTGTCACATTGTGAATTCCTGTTCCAAGAACATAATTTAGTATTTCTTCCGGAGTTTCTTCTTTATATGGGCACTCAGGTTCATTAGCCCACATAGTATCACAATAACTACATCGCAGGTTGCACCCTTTAAAACGGATAAAAACTGCAAGTTCTCCTGCACGCGTGCCTTCCCCATTAATACTGGTAAATTTTTCTACTACTTTCATCTACTCTTCCTCATAGACTGCACAATTATTAGGTGTCTCATATACTTCCACATAATGAACTCCATACCCTAAATCTGTTAATTCTTTGTAGAAATAATATGCGAAATTTTCTGCTGTAGGACGAAATGAAACTTCCTCCAAATGAAAATCTTCATTCTGAAGTGCAGCTACGGTCTCTGCTTTCAGAGATCCCGTCTCGTAGATCAGGCTATGGTCAAAGTAATCACAAAGTACCTTCAGGTCTTTTTTCAGATTACCAAAATCCACTACCATTCCTCGTGTCTGTCCTTCTTGTTCTAACTCCTGACTCTTGATTTTTGCAACAACATTCCAACGATGTCCGTGGATGTTTCTACATTTTCCCTCGTATTTCCAAAGAAAATGTGCTGCATCAAAGCTGGCTTTTGTTTGTAAATAATACATATTTCAACTCTCCTGTATGTGAAATGTATGTACCTGTTAAGAGCTATGCATTCTAAATAGAGCAGTTTTGTAACTATTCAGCAGCCACTGTGAAGGTACTGAACAGTTACGCAGTTTTCATATATCAGAAAATCCACATCTAATATACAAAAAGCTCTGCGTACTTCTTCGCACGCAGAGCCTGAAATCCTCATGATTAGCCCCGGTTTTATTTTTCGACAGGAAGGTACAAATGAACTGTCGGCTGTTTTCACAGCATGAAAATTATACCACAGAAAGTCAGATTGTTAAATTGATTTATGATATTATGATACTGACTGCCCGATCCATACTTCTTAAGAGCAACTGTCCTAAAAAGATCCCCATGCCGAAACATGAATTCCCTTTTGTCCCAGTATCCATATCCCCCGGATATATTATCTATATTTACATATAATATCTACACAAAATTTTATGGATTATTTTCGGGTTATTTTCAACCCTCTATGCTTTTCAGACATTGATTTTACCGGTTCGACGCAGGCGATGATATATTTCAGGTATTTTCGTTCCGCATTCGGATCGATGACATTCACAATACTGAGGCTGTAAAGATCCGAACTAAGCTGCAGTGCCTGCTCTTTCAGATAATTTCGGATTTTCTGGTAAGCGATCCGGATATCTCCGTCTTTCTCCCGGCAGACCATCACAACCGTAAGTCTGCCAGAAAGCTCGCGGATGCCCGGGCCGGATGCCTGTGCGTCCGCAAAGCTGAAAACTTCCCTATACACATACTGTTCTTTCTGGAAATCCTCCCGTCCGATCGACGCTCCCATAGGAAAGGCCTGTATTCCGGGATGAGCACATTCTTTCAGATGTCTGTGAATGTCTGTGGAAATCTCGCTGAAAGAGGTCGCCGGATCTGAGAGTACTTTTGTTACCTTTAATCGAAAAATCTCCGGCTGCTCATACAGTTCCGGCTTTCCTGTATCATTCTTCCGGATCTGTTCCAGCAGTTTTCTTGTATTTCCGATAATTCCGATCCGCCGCTCCAGCTCTCTTTGCTGCGTCAGAAGCGCCGCGTACTGCCGGTCAACAAAACCGTCAAAACGCACTTCTTCCCCGCCAAGCAGATATTCTTTTATATCCTCCACCGAACATCCCAGTCCACGAAAGGTACTGATAAAATAATAGGAGCTGATCTGCGCATAGCTGTAATAGTGATACCCGTTTTTCTCACTTTTCTTCGGCACCAGGATCCCCTGTTTTTCATAATAACGCAGCGTGTCTCTCGTCGTCTGACACATCCTGGCAAATGCTCCCGCGCTGATGCAATATTCCTCTCCCGCCATGTTTTTCCTCCTGTTTTTCCGACATTTCTATGTTGTAATCCGGTTCCGGATTTGTATTGTTACAGTTTTCTTCTTTTTCTATATGTTCCCCGTTCCTGCTGTTATTCGCTGTCTTTTGTAACATTTGCATTCTTGACATGGGGGTTACACCCAGCTTTATTCTATCACAGGATAAAAATACACAACACCCTGATTTCAGGGGATTTTATAATAATGGAGTTGAAATATCATGCATACATTAAAGAAACTTTACTGTCGTTGTTTTCAGATCAGTTTTCGTGCTGCCCTGCCGCTGATGCCGTACCGGGAACCGAAGCTGATCGATGGATTTTCCGGTGTACCGAAAGTTTTGCGGAAACATAGCATTACCAGGCTTCTTCTTGTCACGGATCCGGGTGTGTATTCTCTTGGACTGACTACACCGCTGGAACAGATTTTGAAAAAAGCCGGGATCACCTGTATCGTCTACAAAGATACGGTGGCCAATCCTACTTCTGCCAACGTGGAAGATGCCAAAAACCTGTATCTGAAAAAACACTGTCAGGCGCTTCTCGCTTTCGGCGGCGGATCTTCCATGGACTGTGCCAAAGGAGTCGGTGCCAGACTCGCCCGTCCGAACAAATCACTGGCCAAGATGGAAGGAATCCTTCATGTCATGCACAAGCTGCCCCTGTTGATCGCCGTCCCCACCACAGCCGGAACCGGAAGTGAAACAACACTGGCCGCTGTCATCACCGATGCCGATACCCATCACAAATACGCGATCAACGATTTCAGCCTGATCCCGCACTACGCCGTTCTGGAGCCTGAAGTCACAGTCGGACTGCCAGCGCAACTCACCGCCACTACCGGTATGGATGCCCTGACACATGCGATTGAAGCATATATCGGCCGCTCCACCACGAAGCAGACCCGAAAAGCCGCGATTGAAGCGATCCAGCTGATCTTCCAGTATCTCCCGGTCGCCTATAAAAATGGCAAAAACCGGACAGCAAGAAAAGAAATGCTCCGCGCCTCCTATCTGGCCGGTACTGCATTTACCAAAAGTTATGTCGGATATGTACATGCCGTAGCACACAGTCTGGGCGGTCAGTACGGCATCCCGCATGGACTGGCAAACTCCGTTCTTCTTCCGATCGTTCTCGAAGCGTACGGAAGCGCCGCGCACAAAAAACTGGCTCACCTCGCCCGGATCACCAAACTTTCTTCTTCCCCAGACGATACCACCGCAGCCAATGCTTTTATCGCACATATCCGAAAAATGAACGCTTCCATGAACATCCCGACGACCCTCGCCGGTATCCGTAACGAAGATATCCCGAAACTGGCCCGCTATGCCGATAAAGAGGCGAATCCGCTTTATCCAGTTCCGATTCTTTGGGATGACAAACAGCTTGCTTTGATGTATCATCTGGTACAGGAGAAAAAAGAAAAGGAGAATAACAGCCATGCAGAAACAGGACATCGAGACTATACTGGCATCTCAGCGTAAGTTCTTCGCCACCGGAAAGACTCTGCCGGTCTCCTGGCGTCTCGAACAACTGAAAAAATTAAGAACTTCTATGCTTCGCCACGAAGAGGATCTGTACGGAGCATTGAAAAAAGATCTGGGAAAAAGCCGGATGGAAAGTTATATGTGTGAGATCGGACTGACCCTTTCTGAACTGACCTGGATGGAAAAGCATATCCGCAGGCTGACCCGTGAAAAACGGGTTCCAACCCCACTGGCACAGTTCGCCGCAAGAAGTTTTCAGTCCCCGACACCGTACGGCACGGTTTTGATCATGAGTCCCTGGAATTATCCGGTACTCCTGACACTGGAACCTCTGATTGACGCACTGGCCGCCGGCAATACCGTCATCGTCAAACCAAGTGCCTACGCACCAGCTACGAGTGCTGTAATGGAAATGATTATAAAAGAGACTTACCCTCCGGAATATGTCCGTATGATCACTGGCGGCCGTCAGGAAAACCAAGCCCTGCTTACACAGCGTTTTGATAAAATCTTTTTTACCGGCGGCAAAACCGTCGGCCGTGAAGTACTCCGCCATGCCGCAGAATATCTAATCCCTGTCACCCTGGAACTCGGTGGGAAAAGTCCGTGTATCGTAGATTCCACCGCAAAGATTCCATTAGCTGCCAGACGCATCGTCTTTGGAAAATACTTAAACTGCGGGCAGACCTGTGTGGCTCCGGATTATATCCTCTGTGATGTTTCCATCAAAGATGCCTTGCTTGCAGCAATTCAGAAAGAAATTACCCGACAGTTTGGAGATCGTCCGTTGGACAATCCGGATTACGGAAAAATTATCAACGAAAAACATTTTGAACGGATCCTCGGTCTAATCGCAAAAGAAAAAATAATCTGTGGTGGCGAATCAGATTCTTCTACTCTTCGCATCGCCCCAACCGTCCTCACCGATGTTTCCTGGGACGATCCGGTCATGGGGGAAGAGATCTTCGGACCGCTCCTTCCGGTGCTGACATATTCCTCTCTGGATGAGGCGATCCGCACCGTAGAATCTCACCCCCATCCACTGGCATTATATTTCTTCAGCGAAGACAAAAAAGCGCAGAAAAAAGTACTGGATCTGTGTCACTTCGGCGGCGGCTGCATCAACGACACCATTATCCATCTTGCTACCAGTGCCATGCCATTTGGCGGTGTCGGTGAGAGCGGTATGGGTGGATACCACGGCATGGAAGGCTTCAAAACCTTCAGTCACACCCGCAGCATTGTCGACAAAAAAACCTGGATGGATCTTCCGATCCGGTATCAGGAGTATGTGGGATGGAAAGAAAAACTTTTGCGGATGTTTCTGCGATAGTTTTCTTATTTTTGCACTTCCAAAATTGAAATCCGTAAAATATCAAAAGGTGGTATGTTCATTGTCACGTCAAACAATTGAACACACCACCTTTTATTTACACAAGCAGCGCGCTAGAGCGTGTCTGAAAAAGGCTTTTCGTGAGCTGTGAGTCCCAGTTTGTTGGAGATTTTATCCGAATGAGGGCGGCGTAGCGGGCTACGGCAACCGAATGAAGCATCGAGTCGAAATTCACATCTGCACAAAATCTTGATAACGCTCTAATTCGTGTAACAAAAAACCTGCAGGATACATTCATTTGTATCTTACAGGTCTATTCTATCTCATTCCTCCCGGAGCTTTCCCTGCCCTTCCTGGCATAAAAAAGCTCCCCCAGTTGGACTCGAACCAACGACACTGCGGTTAACAGCCGCAT
>NZ_JALFPR010000168.1:0-12696 GCF_022785585.1 Oliverpabstia sp.
AAAAAATAATCGTTAAAAATACTTTGAAAATCAAAAAAGAATTCATTGACAAAACACTGTTTGTGTATTATACTTTGAAAGTCAAAACATTGGAAACTAAAATTATTGATAATAAGAAACATGTGTAAAGGAGAATAACGATGTTAGAAGAAATGAAAGAGATGATCGCAGAACAGTTAAACTGTGAGGAGAGCAGTATTACAGAAACAACTTCATTTAAGGATGACCTGGGTGCAGATTCTCTGGATCTGTTTGAACTGGTGATGGCACTGGAAGAAAAATATGAAGTTGAGATCCCGTCTGAAGAACTGGCTGAACTGACAACAGTTGGAGCAGTTATGGAATATCTGAAGAATAAAGGTGTGGAGGCATAATCCACACCTTTTCTGAAAGCAGGGAAGGAGACAGAAGCAGATGAAGACGAAAGTAACAGAACTTTTACAGATTGAGTATCCGATTATTCAGGGGGGTATGGCCTGGGTGGCAGAACATCATCTGGCGGCGGCAGTATCTGAGGCAGGCGGATTTGGTCTGATCGGTGCGGCAAGTGCACCTCCGGAAATTGTGAGGGAAGAGATCAGAAAGGCAAAAGAACTGACTGATAAACCATTTGGTGTAAATATTATGCTTCTGAACCCGAATGCTGATGAAGTGGCAAAAATCGTAGTAGAAGAAGGAATTCAGGCGGTCACCACAGGTGCCGGAAATCCGGAGAAATATATGCCGATGTGGAAGGAAGCTGGTGTTAAGGTGATTCCGGTTGTTGCATCAGTAGCTATGGCAAAGAGAATGGAACGATATGGTGCGGATGCGGTAGTAGCAGAGGGCATGGAAGCCGGAGGTCACATTGGAAATCAGACAACGATGGCGTTAATTCCACAGATTGTGGATGCGGTAAATATTCCGGTAATTGCTGCAGGTGGAATTGGAGACGGACGCGGTGTTGCTGCTTCTTTTATGCTCGGAGCAGAGGGAGTGCAGATGGGAACCCGTTTTGTAGTGGCAGACGAATCGATTGTTCATGATAACTATAAAGACAGAATCGTGAAAGCAAAAGATATTGATTCTGTAGTAACCGGTCAGAGTACAGGACATCCGGTTCGGTGTCTGAGAAATCAGATGACGAAGGAATATATCAAAAAGGAACAGGAAGGTGTACCGTTTGAGGAACTGGAACGGATGACACTTGGTTCTCTTCGGAAAGCAGTTATGGACGGGGACATTTTAAACGGTACAGTGATGGCAGGGCAGATTGCAGGTCTGGTGAGTAAGAGACAGAGCTGTAAGGAGATTCTGCAGGAAATTATGACTGAAGCTGAGAAATTGTTGCATTGCTAAAATGAAAAACAGGAAAGTATCGTTATCGTGGCACTCATCAAAGTTCCGTGCGAACACGGCCTTTGACTCGTTGCTTGAGTAAATTACTTTCGGTGATGGCATTTTGCTTTGTATATCTTGGAACCCTGGTATCATAAAATAAGAAAAATAAAAAGTGGCGATAGAAATAACAGGTATGGGAATCTGATTTTGTCGCCACAAAAATTTAAATAAATACTTTGAAAATCAAATTATAGAAGGAGACATTCATGGGTAAACTGGCATTTGTTTTTCCGGGACAGGGCGCGCAGTATGTGGGAATGGGTAAGGAGTTTTACGAACAGATTTCTGTATCCAGGAAGGTGTATACAATTGCGTCAGAAGTGACCGGATTGAACCTTCCGGGACTTTGTTTTGAAAAAAATGAGCAGATTGATATTACAGAATATACGCAGATTGCCATGTTAACGACGGAAGCGGCAATTCTGGCAGCTTTACAGGAAAAGGGTGTGAAGGCAGATGTAGCTGCCGGGTTAAGCCTTGGAGAGTATGGAGCGATTCTGACTGCAGGAGCCATGTCTTTGGAGGATGTGTTCCGTGTAGTAAGACAGAGAGGCATCCTGATGCAGGAAGCAGTGCCTACAGGTGGTGCTATGTGTGCAGTTCTTGGAATGGACGGAGAAAAGATTGCGAAAATCTGCGACGAGACGGAAGGCATCGTTTCGGTAGCCAATTATAACTGTCCGGGACAGATTGTGATTACCGGAGAGGAAGGTGCAGTGGCAGTGGCGGCTGAGAAGCTGAAAGAGGCGGGGGCGCGAAGATGTATCCCGTTAAATGTCAGCGGGCCGTTTCACTCAGCAATGTTAAAAGAAGCCGGGGAGAAACTTGGAAAAGTGTTGGAGCAGGTGGAACTGAGAGCATTTTCCACACCGTATGTCACAAATGTGACAGCAGAATATGTGACAGAGCCTTCTGAGATCAAGGAACTGCTTGGCAGACAGGTGTATTCTTCTGTGAAGTGGCAGCAGAGTGTGGAACGGATGATTGCGGATGGTGTGGATACGTTTATCGAGATCGGACCGGGAAGAACACTGACGGGATTTTTGAAGAAAATCAATAAAAATGTAACTGGATTACACATTGAAAAAGTAGAAGATCTGGACGCGGTTGTAAAGATGTTGGGTGAAAAACAGTAAGTAACTGTTCAGTACCCTCACAGTTACCTGCTGAACAGGTACAAATAATCAAAGTTTACAGGAAATATGAAAAATGAACTTTCGGTGAAAGGAGCAGCGATGGAGAAAAAAGTAGCACTGGTGACAGGAGCAAGTCGGGGGATAGGAAGACAGATCAGTCTCACTTTGGCAAAAGAAGGAATGTTTGTAGTTGTCAATTACTGCGGATCGGAAGCGAGGGCAAAGAATGTGCTGGAAGAAATCCGAAAAAATGGTGGCGACGGCGTTCTTTATCAGTGTGATGTGGCGGATTATCAGCAGACAGAAGCAATGGCAAAGGAGCTGATAAAAAGTTACGGGCATGTAGATGTGCTGGTAAATAATGCGGGAATTACCAGAGATAATCTGATCCTGCGAATGAGTGAAGAAGAGTTTGATGCGGTCGTGGAAACCAACCTGAAGGGATGTTTTCATACGATCCGCCATCTGTCGCGGTATTTCCTGAAACAGAAAAGTGGGAAAATCATCAACATTGCATCAGTGTCCGGTGTGTTGGGAAATGCAGGACAGGCAAATTATGCAGCATCGAAGGCAGGAATTATCGGACTTACAAAGACGGTGGCGAGGGAACTGGCAAGCAGAGGCATTACGGTCAATGCGGTAGCCCCGGGATTTGTTCATACGGAGATGACAGAAGTACTTTCAAGTCAGGTGAAAGAGGCAGCAGTAGCACAGATTCCACTGGGAAGATTCGGAGAGACACAGGATATTGCCAATACGGTGGCATTTCTTGCGTCTGAAAAAGCAGATTATATTACCGGACAGGTTATCTGTGTAGATGGCGGTATGGCGATGTAAAGAAAGGAGAGACTATGAGACGAGTTGTGGTGACCGGAATGGGTGCTGTGACACCGATTGGGATCGGTGTGGATACGTTCTGGGAAAATGTTAAGAAAAAGACACTGGGATTTGGTGAGATTACCCGGTTTGATACGACGGATTATAAAGTACATATTGCTGCGGAAGTGAAAGACTTTGCAGGGAAAGACTATATGGACTTTAAGGCAGCAAAGAGAATGGAGTTGTTCTGCCAGTATGCGGTGGCTGCAGCAAAAGAGGCGTTTGAACAGGCGGGACTGGATATGGAAAAAGAAGATCCGTTTCGCGTGGGATGTTCCATCGGATCGGGAATCGGAAGTCTGCAGGCAGCAGAGACGGCATGTCATAAAATTGCGGAGAAAGGACCTTCCAGAGTAAATCCACTTCTGGTTCCACTGATGATCTCCAACATGGCAGCAGGGAATGTTTCGATTCAACTGGGACTGAAAGGAAAAAGTCTGAATGTGGTAACCGCGTGTGCAACGGGAACACATTCCATCGGAGAGGCATATCGCAGTATCCAATGTGGAGATGCGGATGTGATGCTGGCGGGCGGTACGGAAGCAAGTATCTGCCCGGTCGGTGTGGCAGGTTTTACCGCGTTGACAGCACTTTCTACGGTAGACGATCCGGAGAAGTGTTCACTTCCATTTGACAAAAACAGAAGTGGATTTGTCATGGGAGAGGGATCCGGAGTGGTTGTTCTGGAAGAATTGGAGCATGCGAAACAGCGTGGCGCGAAGATTCTTGCGGAGGTTGTCGGATATGGTGCAACCAGTGATGCGTATCATATTACTTCGCCGGCAGAGGACGGTTCCGGGGCTGCGAAAGCGATGGAACTGGCACTGGAAGAAGCGGGAGTGAAAAAAGAGGAACTGATGTATATCAATGCACATGGAACTGCGACACATCACAATGATCTGTTCGAGACGAGAGCAATCAAAAAACTGTTCGGAGAGCATGCGTACGAGATGAAGGTGAATTCTACCAAGTCTATGGTAGGCCATTTGCTGGGCGCTGCAGGGGCTGTGGAATTTATTACCTGCGTGAAAGAGATTCAGGACAGATTTATTCATGCAACGGCGGGATATACGACACCGGACGAGGAAATGGACTTGAATTATGTGGCAGGTGACGGTGTGGAAGAAGATCTGGAATATGCACTTTCGAATTCGCTGGGATTCGGTGGACATAACGCGAGCATTCTTGTGAAAAAGTGGGGAGAGTAAAAAATGGAATTTGAAAATCTTCTGACATTGATAAAAACGGTTTCCGAGTCAGAATTGACTTCTTTTACCATGAAAGACGGCGATCTGAAGATCTCCATGGGAAAGGAAAAACAGGTGGTCGTGGAGCAGACCGGGATGCAGGTGATGCCTGCAGTGGCAGGAAACGCAGATACAGTATCGGCCGGTTCTGGCAGTTTTAATGGGAAACAGGAGCAGCAGGAGGAATGCCAGCCGGAAGGAAAGACAGTAAAGGCTCCTCTGGTGGGAACCTTTTATGCGGCTTCGGCACCGGATGCGGAAGCATTTGTCAGCGTGGGTGATACAGTGAAAAAGGGACAGACTCTGGGAATCATCGAGGCGATGAAGCTGATGAATGAGATTGAGAGTGAGTACGACGGAGTGGTAAAAGAGATTCTGATTGAGAACGGACAGATGGCAGAGTATGGACAGCCTTTATTTGTTATCGGGTAATGAATGAAAATACATGAAAACCATATGTTTGTGTGCAGGAGGTAACAGAGTTTATGTCAGTGTTAACAACAAAAGAAATCATGGATATTATCCCACACCGGCATCCGTTTCTTCTGGTGGATACCATAGAAGAACTGGTACCGGGGGTACGGGCAGCAGGAAAAAAATGTGTGACATATGATGAGTATTATTTCCGTGGACACTTTCCACAGGAGCCGGTGATGCCGGGAGTGCTGATCATTGAGGCACTGGCGCAGGTGGGTGCGGTATGTATCTTAAGCTGTGAGAAGTTCAAAGGAAAGACTGCTTATTTTGGTGGGATTAACAACTGTCGATTTAAGAAAAAGGTGGTTCCGGGGGATGTTTTGATGCTGGAGACGGAACTGATCAAACAGAAGGGACCGGTTGCGATTGCAAAAGCAACAGCTACGGTAGATGGAAAAGTGGCAGCAACGGCAGAACTTACGGTAGCCATTGGATAGGAGAACAAACATGTTTCGGAAAATATTGATTGCAAACAGAGGAGAGATCGCAGTGCGGATCATCCGTGCCTGCAGAGAGATGGGAATCGCTACGGTAGCAGTTTATTCGGAGGCAGACCGGGAAGCACTGCATACCCAGCTGGCAGATGAGGCTGTTTGTATCGGACCGGCAGCGGCGACAGACAGTTATCTGAATATGGAGCAGATTCTGAGTGCATGTATCGCAACAAAAGCGGATGCGATACATCCTGGATTTGGTTTTTTGTCAGAGAACAGCCGGTTTGTGGAAATGTGTGAAAAATGTAATATTACGTTCATCGGACCGACTGCGGAGATGATGGACAAGATGGGAAATAAATCGCAGGCAAGGTTGACAATGATAGAAGCCGGTGTTCCGGTGGTTCCGGGAACAAAAGAACCGGTCTATGACGCAAAACGGGGAGCAGCTATGGCAGAAGACATAGGATACCCGGTGATGATCAAGGCATCTTCCGGAGGCGGTGGAAAAGGGATGCGGATTGCCTTTGGACCGGACGACTTTGAGGAGAACTTTCAGGTAGCCCAGTTAGAGTCAGTACGTGGATTCGGAGATAACACCATGTATATCGAAAAATATGTGCAGGAACCGAGACATATAGAGTTTCAGATCATGGCAGATAAGTTTGGAAATGTTGTGCAGTTCGGAGAACGGGACTGTTCGATCCAGAGAAATCATCAGAAGATGATCGAAGAATCTCCCAGTGTGGCACTGACACCGGAACTTCGCAGACGGATGGGTGATGCGGCAGTGCGTGCAGCAAAGGCTGTACATTACGAAAGTGCCGGTACCATTGAATTTTTACTGGATAAGGAAAAAAATTTTTATTTTATGGAAATGAATACACGGATCCAGGTGGAACATCCGGTGACAGAAATGGTTTCCGGCGTGGATCTGATGAAAGAGATGATCCGGGTGGCAGCAGGGGAACCACTCTCAGTAAAACAGGAAGATATTCACCTGCAGGGACATGCGATGGAATGCAGGATCAATGCAGAGGATCCTGCTCATCATTTTCGGCCGTGTCCGGGAGTCATCGAAGCAATCCATCTGCCTGGTGGAAATGGTGTACGGATCGATACGGCAGCCTATAACGGGTATGAGATTCCGCCATTTTATGATTCTATGATAGCGAAAGTAATTGTGCATGGAAGAACCAGACAGGAGGCCATCGATAAGATGCGCAGTACGCTGGGAGAACTGATCATAGATGGTGTGACAACCAACGTGGATTTTCAGTATGAGATATTAGATAATGAGGATTTTCAGGCGGGAGAGATCACAACGGATTTTATCCCGATGCATTTTAATCTGTAGGACAGAAAACCTGTCCGGGCAGACAGGAGGTTTTAACTATGGCGAAATTAAAACATATGTTTAAAAAGACGGCAGTTCTGTTCCGGGACAGAGAAGACAGGAATCAGGAAAAAAAAGAGCCATCGGCACCGGAAGGATTGTGGCTTAAGTGTCCGAAATGCGGAGAAGTAGTATATCGGGATGATGTAAAAGCACATGGATATGTATGCCCGAAGTGCGAGGGATATTTCCGGATCGGAACCAGAACTAGGATCCGCATGGTTGCAGACACGGGAACATTTCAGGAGTGGTTTACCGATCTGGAAACGGAAAATCCGCTGGAATATCCGGGATATGAAGAAAAGATTGCAGATCTGCAGGAGAAGACAAAACTTCATGAAGCAGTTACTGTGGGAAAATGCATGGTGAATGGTCTGGAGACAGTACTTGGTGTCTGCGATGCCCGTTTCCTGATGGGAAGCATGGGGTATGTCGTAGGTGAAAAAATTACGAGAGCTTTTGAACGGGCGACGGAAGAAAAACTGCCGGTGGTACTGTTTACCAGTTCCGGTGGTGCCAGAATGCAGGAGGGAATCGTATCTCTGATGCAGATGGCAAAAACCTCTGCGGCGATCCGGAAACACAGTGAAGCAGGTCTTTTTTATCTTCCTGTACTGACCGATCCGACCACCGGCGGGGTGACGGCAAGTTTTGCGATGCTTGGAGATGTGATCCTGGCAGAACCGGGGGCACTGATCGGATTTGCAGGACCGAGAGTGATCGCGCAGACCATCGGACAGAAACTGCCGGAGGGATTTCAGAGGGCAGAATTCCTGGTGGAAAAGGGAATCATCGATGGTGTGGTTGAACGGCAGGAATTAAAAGAGACTGTGTGGAAACTTTTGAATATTCATCAGGATGCGTTGCAATATATCCACTATGGAGATACGCAAAATGTGGAAAACCTGCCGGAAATCAGGAACAGTCGTGGAAAAGCAGCGGGATGCGATAAAAAAGAACTGACTGCGTGGGAACGGGTGGAAATCTCAAGGAGTAAGGAACGTCCTACAACACTTTCCTATGTGCAGCAGGTCTTTGATGATTTTCTGGAACTTCACGGTGACCGGTCGTTTCGGGATGACGGAGCGGTGATCGGCGGAATTGCCATGTTTGGCGGACAGCCGGTGACGGTGATCGGGCAGCAGAAGGGAAAGAATGTAAAGGAAAACATTTACCGAAACTTCGGTATGGCGTCTCCGGAAGGCTATCGGAAAGCGCTTCGTCTGATGAAGCAGGCAGAAAAATTCGGTCGGCCGGTAGTTACCTTTGTGGATACACCGGGAGCGGCCTGCGGCATCGAGGCAGAAGAACGGGGACAGGGAGAAGCCATCGCCAGAAATCTGCTGGAGATGTCCGGAATCCAGACACCAATGGTCAGCATTCTGATCGGAGAAGGCGGCAGTGGTGGTGCGCTGGGACTGGCAGTGACGGATGAAGTCTGGATGATGGAAAATGCAACATATTCCATTCTGTCACCGGAGGGGTTTGCCTCGATTCTGTGGAAAGATGGAAAACGGGCGAAAGAGGCTTCTGAGGTGATGAAGATCACGGCGAAAGATCTGAAAAAATTGCAGATTATTGAAAAAGTGATTCGGGAACCGGAACCGGCGAATGAGGAGAATCTTCCGGAGATTGCAGAAGAGATCAGAGAAGATCTGGATGGGTTTTTGCGGAAAAGTTGTCAGAAGACGAGAGAACAGATTGTGGAAGAACGGTACGAAAGATTTCGTCGGATGTAGGAGAAAAGATGAAAACATTGAAAATAGGAGAACTTACAGCCAGGATTCCTGTGATCCAGGGAGGTATGGGTGTCGGAATCAGTCTTTCCGGGCTGGCGGGAAGTGTGGCAGCCTGCGGCGGTGTAGGAGTGATTTCCACGGCACAGATCGGGTATCGGGATCCGGAGTTTGAAAAAAATCCCATCAAAACCAATCTGCGGGTGATCGGAGAAGAGATCCAAAAAGCCAGAGAGATTGCCAAGGGCGGGATCCTGGGTGTGAATATCATGGTGGCAACGAAGCAGTATGCGGAGTATGTAAAAGCAGCTGTGAAAGCCGGGATTGACCTGATTATTTCCGGTGCAGGACTTCCCATGGAACTGCCAAAACTGGTTGCGGGAAGCAAGACGAAGATTGCACCGATCGTATCCACGGTGAAGGCGGCGAGAGTGATCTGCCGCTTTTGGGATCATCATTACCAGCGGATGCCGGATCTTGTGGTGATCGAAGGGCCGAAAGCCGGAGGACATCTTGGATTTTCCAGAAAGCAGCTGGAGGAATTTACCCCGGTAACCTATGATCAGGAGATCAGGGGAATTCTTGCCGAAGTGAAAAAATATGCGGACAAGTATGGAAAAGAGATTCCGGTGGTTGTGGCAGGAGGGATCTTTACCAGAGAAGATATGCTTCATGCAATGGAACTGGGAGCCGACGGCGTACAGATGGGAACCCGGTTTGTGACAACCTGGGAATGCGATGCCTCCGAGGCGTATAAACAGACCTATCTGCATGCAAAGAAAGAAGATATTGTGATCGTGGACAGCCCGGTAGGAATGCCGGGACGGGCGATACGAAACCGGTTTTTGGAGGAAAAAGAAAGCAGGCGAGAGTCAATTAAAAAATGCTATCAGTGTATCGCTACCTGTAATCCGGCGAACACACCATACTGTATCACCAGAGCGCTGGTGCATGCAGCAAAGGGTGAGACGGATGATGCACTGCTGTTTTGCGGGGAAAACGCATGGCGGTGTGAAAAGATGGAGCATGTGGCGGATATTATGGCGGAATTTGCGTGAGAGAGAAAAACGAATAAGAAATATAAGAACAATAAGACGTGTGGAAAAGAAGAAAAATATTTTCCATGCGTCTTTTTTGAAAAACAGAGATTTCATTGCCGGAAATCTGGAAACGGAATATAATAAAAACAGTGAAGATTTACATCTGTGAAATGAAAAAAGGAGCATAACTGCAAAAAATCAGGCAGTTATGAATATATGGGTGAAAAAAGAACAGGAGGATAAAATTATGCAACGTATTGGGTTAGACAAAAACTGGGATTTTTATGAGAGTGATGAGAGCATGAGCTTCGTATTTGCCACACCGCCGAGTCAGAAGGTGGATCTGCCGCATGATTTTATCGTGGGAAAACCGAGAAGTGCAGATGCACCGGGTGGACCGGCAAACGGATATTTCGGAAACGGGGAAGGTGTGTATAAGAAGACGCTGGATATCCCGAAAGAGTGGGAAGGAAAGAAGGTCATTCTGGATATCGACGGGGCGTACATGAATCTGGAAGTGCTGTTGAATACGACATTGCTTGCGATGCATCCAAACGGCTATATTCCGTTCCAGGTGGATCTGACACCGGCGCTTCGTTTTGATGGGAAGAAAAATAAACTGAAACTGATCACCCAGAGCAGACAGCCGTCAACCCGTTGGTACAGTGGCGGCGGACTTTACCGTGATGTATGCCTGTGGGTGGGAGGTCCGATTTGTGTGGAGCCGTGGAATGTGTTCGTGACCACACCGGAAATCGGTGAAAAAGAAGCGGTGGTAAATGTAGATGCCGTGATCACCGGAACCGATATCGAAGAGACCGTGGACTATCGGTGTGAAATCCTGGACGCCGGTGGAAAAGTTGTCGGAAAAGTGGAGAAAACCATGCAGGTATGTGGAAAACAGAAGGAGAATGTACAGGTGACTGTGGAAAATCCTTCGCTTTGGGAGCTGGAGCATCCGTATCTGTATACCTACCGTATTACCGTCAGCAAAGACGGAGAAGTTACGGATCAGGCGGAAGATACTTTTGGTATCCGAAAGATTGAAGTGGATGCGGTCAACGGATTCCGGCTGAATGGAAAGAAGATGAATCTGAAGGGCGGCTGTATCCATCACGATAACGGATTCCTTGGTGCGTGCGCATACCCGAAAGCGGAAGAGAGAAAGATTCAGATTCTGAAAAAAGCCGGCTACAATACCGTCCGCATCAGTCATTATCCGCCGTCCATGGCGATGTTAAAGGTATGTGACCGCGTCGGTATGCTTCTGATGGATGAGGCATTTGATGTATGGCGGCTTGGCAAGATGCCGTTGGACTATCATCTTTATTTTGAAGAGTGGTGGGCGAGAGATATCGAATACATGGTACGCCGTGACCGGAATCACCCGTGTGTGATCACATACTCGATCGGAAATGAGATCACAGAGCGTGATGGTGGAAACGACGGAGCAGAGTGGTCGAGAAAACTGGCTGCAAAAGTCCGCGAATTTGACAGCACCCGTTTTGTGACTTCTGCAATCTGCGGCGTATTTCCGGAGCCGGAAGTGGAAGATGATGAGGATGACAGCGCCGGAACCAACTTTGACCTGAACTTGATGCAGGATAATTCGGTGTGGAATAAGGCAACAGAAAATTACTGTAAACCGCTGGATATTGTGGGATATAACTATCTGAGAGATGTTTATGAGGAGAGCCATGAACTGTTCCCGGAACGTGTGATGATCGGAACGGAGACACATTCATTTACCACTTACGATTACTGGAAAAAAGTAGAGGAACTGCCGTATGTGATCGGTGACTGCATCTGGGCAGCTGTGGATTATATGGGTGAAGTCGGTGTCGGTAAGGTATACTGGGAAAATGCACATGAGAACTTTAATTTTATGGCACCATACCCGTGGAGAACATCCTGGCAGTCGGATATTGACCTGACCGGAGAACAGCGTCCGCAGTCGGTGTACCGTGAAATCATGTGGGGAAATACGAAGAAGTCCGGTATTTACACCACGCATCCGAAACACTTCGGAGAGAACTTCCGGGGAACAGACTGGCATTGGTATGATGTCAATGACTGCTGGTGTTTTGCGGATGAATGGCTTGGAAGACCGGTGAAAGTGGATGTATACGGAGCAGGAGATGAGGCGGAATTCGTTCTGAACGGAAAGAGCCTGGGAAGAAAACCAATCGAGAAACTGATGGCTTCCATGGACATTCCTTATGAACCGGGAATTTTGGAAGGAGTTGTCTATAAAGACGGAGCTAAGATCAGCAGAAGTACACTGGTAACACCGAAAGAGGCAGCGGTACTGGAACTGGTTCCGGAAGAGGAGAGTTTTGTGGCAGACGGCAAAGACCTGAGTTATGTTCGCGTGACGCTGAAAGATGCAGACGGAAACCGCCTGACACAGGATGAACGGGAGATTCAGGTAGAGACAGACGGTGTGGGAACTTTCCTGGCAGTGGGAAGCGGCAATCCATGCACGGAAGACCAGATCACAGATACCAAATGCCATCTGTATCGCGGAACTGCGATCGTGATCCTGAAGAGCAAAGAGGCAGGAGAGACGAAGATTACGGTGAAAGCGGACGGCGTTGCGGCTGGAAGCTGTGTGGTAGAGGCAAAATAAACATTCACAGTTCCTGAAATACATGTTATACTGATTATAATTTCTGTTTGGAAATGAAAAAAATCAGAAAACAGATGAGATAGAACGGAGTACAAAGGCGTACGAACTCACAGATGGGTTTGTACGCCTTTTTTACCGGAAATTTCGGGTAAAGAAGAATATTTTTATAACCAAAAGAAGGGAGAACAACCATGAAACTGAAAAATTATGAGATGCATCTGCCGAGTTATTCGATCGGCGATAAGATTTATGAAAAGATCGGACCGGTCTGAGAGTCTTACGGAAAGACGGTTCTGGTGATCGGAGGAAAGAGAGCGCTGGAAGCGGCTTATGAAAAGATTC
>NZ_JALFPR010000068.1:0-27372 GCF_022785585.1 Oliverpabstia sp.
TTTTGTATTGGATAAACCGGAAGGTGCCTTTGACTGGATGGCAAAAGCTTATTGCGAAAAAACCGGAATCGCTATGGAAGCATATACAGATTGCCCGGCTGTTCAGTTCTATGCAGCAAATTTCTTAAACGGCGAAAAAGGAAAAAATGGCGCGGTATATGATGAACGCCATGCTTTCTGCCTGGAGTCCCAGTATTGCCCGAACGCGGTCAACGATACCCATTTCGCACAGCCTTTCCTGAAAGCAGGAGAGAAGTACGACACAAAAACAGTATATCGTTTTCTGGTAAAATAATTAATTTATAAACAGGATAGAAGGATTCTGTACCCGTTAATTGAGGGTATGGGATCCTTTTTGTGTATTTTCTATGACTTTCGTCCACAAAAAACCGTTCGTAGGATCTTAGAGTGTGTCTGAAAAATCATTTCCGCAATCCGCAAGCCCCACTTTGCGGTATATTTTATCCTCATTCGGTTGCCGTAGCCCGCTACGCCGCCCTCATTCGGATAAAATCTCCCACAAACTGAGACTCGCAGCTCACGAAAAGCCTTTTCCAGACACGCTCTAGCGGTGAACAGCAACGTCACAAATTTTGACTGAAAACATAACAAGTCCGGCCGGATAATTTTCAGAAAAATGCCATATACTGAGATATGGAAAAAAATGGTGAAACATATAAAAATATTCCATGGAGATGGATATGGACGATTGCAGGTGCTGTGATAATTTTTCTGGTGATGTTTCTGCCGGGAATATGGGAAGGAAAACAGAGGGAGGAAGAAAAAAAGTATCTTGAAAAACTGCAGGCAGAGCAACAGATGGCAGAAGCAAAGAACACTCGAAAAAAAACGGAACAACAGCAGAAAAGAAATGAGGAGATAGATAATCCGACTACATCATTGACAAATATGGAACAAGAAAAAAATACGGAAAGAAAAGAGTCGATAATTCGTGTATTGATTTCTGTTGACGGAACTGAGCAGTATCTTCATTCGGATGTGAGAATATCCTGTCCGGCACCCTACTTGGTAAAAGGGGATATAACAGTGCAGCAGGAGGCAGGCACAGAACTCTGTTTGTCAGAACGGATGCAGCCTGGGCAGACAGTTATTGTGGAAGCACCGGACACAATGGCACTGACTTTGAATTCTGTCAGAAGAAGTCAGGGCGCGCCGGCATATCAGGGTATTCTGGAAGTGACGAGAGAGAAACAAGGTTTTCGAGTGATCAACCAGGTTGATCTGGAATCTTATCTGAAAGGAGTTGTGCCGAGTGAGATGCCTGCGGATGCTCCGGCAGAAGCACTCTGTGCACAGGCAGTTTGCGCACGAACATATGCAGTACGGCAGATCAGAGAAGAACGAATGAAAGAGTGGGATGCGGATGTGGACGATACTGTTTCCTGTCAGGTGTATAACAACATTTCCGAACAGGCGGCAAGCAGTCAGGCGGTGGATGCTACCAGGGGGATGATAATACTCAGTGATGGAAAACCGATTGAAGCATATTTTTTTTCGACTTCCTGGGGTTGCACCGATACAGATGAAGTATGGAACGCGAAAAAAAGTGCTTCATATCTTAGGAGCATTGCAGTGAGTCACAAGGCTGTGGAAACCATGGTGAACGGTACCTTGCAGCCGGAAATGACAGAACAGTCGTTTCGGGAACGAATTTTGCAGAGGGATGCAGGAGATTATGAAAAAGAAGATGTCTGGTATCGATGGAAAGTCTGCATTCCATGGGAAATGCTGAAAGAACGCAGTGAAAGAAAATGGCCTCAGCTTGGTGCATTTACCGGCTTATCCATACAGGGAAGAAATCCCGGTGGAGGAGTAAAAACACTGGAGATTCAGGGAGAGAATCAAAACGCAACACTTGAAAACGAATATGCGATCCGAAAATTCTTATCGGTAAAAGGGCTGTCTGTAAGCAGAAATGATGGAAGTGTCTGTGATACGATGGAATTACTGCCGAGTGCCTGTTTTATAGTCGATTTTAGGAAAGAACAGGGAGCGGGTACATTTGTCTTTACCGGTGGAGGTTATGGGCATGGTGTGGGGATGAGTCAGAACGGAGCAAAGCATCTTGCAGAAAATGGTCTTGGCTGGCGGGACATTCTGCAGATTTTCTATCAGAATATTACTATAGAAAACTTGCAAGAATTCTGAAAAAATAGTATGATAAAAAATAATTATGTAAAAACCAGATATTGTGCAGAAAGGAAAGCAAAATGAAAAAGTTTATAAAAATCATGACCGGATTCATGAACCGCATGGCTCAGGATCATGTGAGCGCATTTGCCGCACAGGCAGCCTTCTTTATTTTGATGTCCTTTGTGCCCTTTTTGATGCTTCTGCTTCCGCTGGTAACGTATGTCTCTATTACAAAAGATATGGTAGTGGAGATTCTTTTGCAGATTATGCCGGATGCGGGAGATTTTCGAAGTTTTCTTTTTAGTATTATTCAGGAGGTCTATGACAAATCAACAGCAATTGTACCAATCAGTGCGGTTTTTACCCTCTGGAGTGCGGGGAAAGGCCTGCAGGGACTGACGAATGGGGTCAATGCGATTTATCATGTAAAAGAGACGAGAAATTATGTGGTGACAAGGATACGGTCTGCTCTGTATACACTGATCTTTATTCTTGCTGTTATCAGCAGCCTGATTCTTCTGGTATTCGGTAACAGTATTCAGAAACTTCTTACAAAGTACATTCCGACGCTTGCCAAAGTCACTGCCTATGTCATTGGTATGCGTACAGCAGTTTCGCTTGTTGTACTGGCACTGATTTTCCTGATGATCTATAAATTTCTGCCGAACAGAAAGACTTCTTTTCGGAGTCAGATACCGGGAGCGGTGGTCTCGGCGGTGGCGTGGTCACTGTTTTCCCTTGGATTTTCTGTCTATCTGGATTATTACGATGGATTTTCCAACATGTACGGAAGCCTGACGACGATTATTCTGGTTCTTTTGTGGTTATATTTTTGTATGTATATTGTTCTGATCGGGGCGGAAATCAATGCTTATTTTGAAGAACGCCTTCGCAGGCTGCATCAAATGGCAAGCGAGCTTATTCGCAGCGAGTACCAGGGACTGTTAAAAGGAATCCGGGAAAATGATACAGAAGAAAAGAAAATGACAGACAAGGAAACGACAGAAAAGAAGGAATTGTAGAAGTTACTGAAAATGACCGGAACAGTAACAGGGGTAAATACCAAAGAGGGTATGAATTAGGAATAAAGCGGAAATAAAACTTGACAGATAAGCGGATCCATACTATAATTTATGCCGAAAGAAAAAAGCTGAGAAAGTGTCAGTAGATATATATTTTCTTACAGAGAGAAGGAGTCACCGGCTGCGAGCTCCTTTAAGTTCAGATATATATTGAGATTCCCACTGGAGCTTCTTCTCCGAAAGACAAGTAAGAGAAGACGTACAGACGCGTTAAGTCTTAATGAGTGTCCGTTAATATTTTAATCGGAAATCAGGGTGGTACCGCGAGATGATATAATTGCCTCGTCCCTCCAGTAATCTGGAAGGGCGAGGCTTTTTTTGCGAAAACGAATAAAAATCCGTAGCGTATTTTACCCGTTGCATTGTGCTATCCCCAACAAATAGAAAAGGAGAACTGCCATGAGTAATAGTATCAAAGAAACATTACAGGCGATTCTGGATGAAGCTTCTGAGAAGATTGAACAGTCAGACGCCCTGGACAAACTGAATGATGTAAGAGTAAATTTCCTTGGTAAAAAAGGACAGCTTACTTCTGTGCTGAAAAGTATGAAGGATGTAGCTCCGGAAGATCGTCCGAAAGTAGGACAGATGGTGAATGAAGCCAGGGCAAAAATTGAAACTATGATGGAGGAGACAAAAACCCGTCTGGAGAAAGAACTGCGGGAAGCAAAGATGGCAGCAGAAGTAATCGATGTCACACTGCCTGCAAAAAAAGCAAACGTTGGTCATCGTCATCCGAATACCATTGCACTGGAAGAAGTAGAAAGAATTTTTATCGGTATGGGTTATGAAGTTGTGGAAGGACCGGAAGTTGAGTACGCAGATTACAACTTCACCAAACTGAATATTCCGGAAGATCATCCGGCTCGTGACGAACAGGATACTTTCTTTATCACAGACAGCATTCTGCTTCGTTCCCAGACTTCTCCGGTTCAGGCGAGAACCATGGAAGAAGGGAAACTGCCGATTCGTATGATCGCACCGGGACGTGTATTCCGTTCTGACGAAGTAGATGCAACCCATTCTCCTTCCTTCCATCAGATTGAAGGTCTGGTAATCGACAAACATATTACTTTCTCTGACCTGAAAGGTACACTGGAAGAATTTGCAAAAGAACTGTTCGGACCGGAAACAAAAACAAAATTCCGTCCGCATCATTTTCCATTTACAGAGCCGAGTGCAGAGGTTGATGTATCCTGTTTCAAGTGCGGTGGCAAAGGATGTCGTTTTTGTAAAGGATCCGGTTGGATCGAGATCCTTGGCTGTGGTATGGTTCATCCGCATGTACTTGAGATGTGTGGCATCGATCCGAAAGAATATACCGGTTTTGCTTTTGGTGTAGGTCTGGAGCGTATCGCACTTCTGAAATACGAGATCGATGACATGCGCCTTCTGTATGAAAATGACTACAGATTCTTAAAACAGTTCTAGGAGGATTAAAAGAATGAATACATCTTTATCATGGATTAAAATGTTTGTCCCGGATCTGGACGTCACAGCTCAGGAATATACAGATGCGATGACACTGTCCGGAACTAAAGTTGAAGGATATGAATTACTGGATGCAGATCTGGAAAACATCGTGATTGGACAGATTGAAAAGATTGAGAAACATCCGGATGCAGATAAACTGATCATCTGCCAGGTAAATGTAGGCAATGAAGTAACACAGATCGTTACCGGCGCTCCAAATGTAAAAGAAGGAGACAAAGTTCCGGTTGTTCTTCCGGGAGGAAGAGTTGCAGGTGGACACGACGGTAAGAAAACTCCGGGCGGAATCAAGATCAAAGCCGGAAAATTGCGTGGTGTGGATTCCTACGGTATGATGTGTTCCATCGAAGAACTTGGCTCCACAAGAGAAATGTATCCGGAAGCTCCGGAATACGGAATCTATATTTTCCCGGAAGACGCCACGGTCGGTGCGAGTGCGATCGAGGCACTGGGACTGAACGATGCGGTGATTGAATATGAGATCACTTCCAACCGTGTAGATTGCTACGGTGTACTGGGGATCGCAAGAGAAGCAGCAGCTACTTTCCGTAAAGAATTTGTTCCGCCGGTTGTAACAGCTACCGGTAATGACGAAGATGTCAATGATTATGTGAAAGTAACCGTAGAAGACAAAGATCTCTGCCCGCGTTACTGCGCAAGAGTCGTAAAAAATGTAAAAATCGGACCGTCCCCGAAATGGATGCAGAGATGTCTGGCTGCCAACGGCATCCGCCCGATCAACAACCTGGTAGATATCACAAACTATGTCATGGAAGAATATGGTCAGCCGATGCATGCCTATGATCTGGATATGATCGCAAATCATGAGATCCATGTACGCCGTGCCGGAAAAGACGAAAAATTTGTTACTCTTGACGGTCAGGAACGCCAGATGGATGAAAACGTTCTGATGATCTGTGACGGAGAAAAATCTATCGGTATCGCAGGTATCATGGGCGGAGAAAATTCTATGATCACAGACAATGTAAAAACAGTTCTGTTTGAAGCAGCATGCTTTGACGGTCCGAATATTCGTCTGTCTGCAAAGAGAATCGGACTTCGTACAGATGCTTCCGGAAAATTTGAAAAAGGTCTGGATCCGAACAATGCACTGGCAGCCATCGACCGTGCCTGCCAGCTGATGGAAGAACTGGGAGCCGGTGAAGTTGTTGGTGGTGTGGCTGATGTATATACCAAGAAAAAAGAACCTGTAAGAGTACCGTTTGAACCGGAAAAAATCAACAGCCTTCTGGGAACTGATATCTCCAAAGAAGATATGCTGGAGTACCTGTCCAGGGTAGAACTGGCTTACGATGAAACAACCAACGAGATTGTTGCTCCGACCTTCCGTCATGATATCTTCCGTACTGCAGATATCGCAGAAGAAGTTGCCCGTTTCTACGGATATGACAATATTCCGACCACACTGCCAAGTGGTGAAGCAACAACAGGAAAACTGCCATTTAAATTGAGGATCGAAGAAGTGGCAAGAGATGTGGCTGAGTACTGTGGATTCTCCCAGGGATACTGCTATTCTTTTGAAAGCCCGAAGGTATTTGACAAACTGCAGATTCCGGCAGGAGATGAACTGAGAAAAGCAATCACCATTTCCAACCCGCTGGGTGAAGATTTCAGTATCATGAGAACCATTTCTCTGAATGGTATGCTGACTTCTCTGGCAACAAACTATAACAGAAGAAATAAAAATGTCCGTCTGTACGAACTGGGCAATGTATATCTTCCAAAAGAACTTCCGCTGACCGAACTGCCGGATGAACGTATGATGTTCACTCTGGGTATGTACGGAGACGGTGATTTCTTTGATATGAAGGGTGTAGTAGAAGAGTTCTTCGATCAGATCGGTATGCATAAGAAAACTGAGTACGATCCGAAAGCCGGTAAGACTTTCCTGCATCCGGGTCGTCAGGCTCTGATCAGCTACGAAGGTGAAGTGATGGGTTATCTGGGCGAAGTGCATCCTGCAGTGGCAGATACTTATGGTATCGGAACGCGCGCATATGTGGCAGTTCTGGATATCCTGAATGTCGTAAAACATGCATCCTTCGACCGCAAATACGAAGGAATCGCAAAATTCCCTGCAGTAAACCGTGACATCTCCATGGTAGTACCGAAAGAGATCATGGTTGGACAGATCGAACATATGATCGCTCAGAGAGGCGGTAAGATTCTGGAACACTTCGAACTGTTTGATATTTACGAAGGAGATCAGATCGAAAGAGGATTCAAGTCCGTTGCTTATTCTCTGACCTTCCGCTCCAAAGAGAAAACTCTCGAAGAAGCAGAAATCAATGGCGCTATGAACAAGATCCTGAATGGTCTGGAAGGCATGGGAATCCAGCTTAGAAAGTAAAAAAGATGAAAATATATCTAATTCGTCATGGAGAAACTTCATGGAATACTCTGGGACGGCTGCAGGGAAGAACGGATATCGAACTGAACGAAAACGGTATCCGCCTTGCAAAAATCACCGGTGAAAAATTAAAAGATGTACATTTTGACCTGGCAATCGCAAGCCCGTTAAAGCGGGCTTACGAGACCGCCGGACTGGTACTGGGTGACAGAAATATACCGATTCTTACGGATGAGAGAATAGAAGAGATCAGTTTTGGAGAATGGGAAGGACTTTGCTGTCGAAGGGAGAATTTTCAGATTCCGTCAAAAGATTTTGAACAGTTCTTCACGGATCCCTTCGGTTACAAGCCACCGAAAGACGGCGAATCTATTCAGCAGATGATTGACCGCTGCGGTGCTTTCTACGAGGACCTGATCCACAACCCGGATTACCGGAATAAAACAATTCTAATAGCAGCACACGGCTGCTCGACACGGGCCTTTCTCTATCACATTGACGGCCGGAAAGACGACTTCTGGAGAGGTCACGTACCGCCAAACTGCGCGGTAACGATTATCGATGTGAAAGATGGAAAAGCGACGATAGAAGAGCAGGATAAAGTGTACTATGACCCGGAAGATGTGGTAGACTTTTATAAATAAGTATTGCAAACGGACGCCCAACAGGGCAAAAAGATGCCTTTCAAAAGCAGCGGGCAGGACGATTTTAAGCTATGTGTTAAGTGCGACTAGGTGATTCGCGGAGAGCCGCTCATCGCCAAGTCTTACTAAACACAGGATCTTAAAACTCGTCCTAACCGCCCGCAAAATGCTTTTGAAAGGCATCTTTTTGCCCTGCTGGGCTGGGTATCGATAAAAATAGTCATTGCGTGCAACTGGAAAGATATGACGAAAAATTAACGGTTGTTTCAAATTTGTTTTACCAGGAAACAGCCGAGAGCTGCGGGAAACCGGGGTGGACAACACTTTATGGGCGGTTAGGGCAAGCTTTGAAATCCGACGCTTACGAAGACTTTCACTTGGGTCAGCTGACCCAAGTGAATATAGTCGAAGTTAGCGGCTAGTTCAAAGTTGCCCTGCCCATGTTGTCCACCCCGGTTTCCCGCAGCTCTCGGCGTCCCTCTAGCCAATAAAAAATATTACTTCATCAGCTTACCAAGATCCGCATAAAACTCCGGATAAGAAATATCCACACAATCCGCCCGCAGCACTTCGACTCCTCCTTCAGAAGCCAACCCAGCCACTGCAAACGACATCGCGATCCTGTGATCCAGATGACTGTCAATAGAAGCATGATGTAACGGTTTTCCACCTCGGATAATCATACCATCATCGGTACCCTCGATATCACAGCCCATAGCCCCAAGACTGTTCACCATAATATCCAGTCGATTCGATTCCTTCACCTTCAGTTCCTCCGCATTTCGAATAACCGTAGTTCCATTCGCATAAGCTGCCAGAACCGCCAGAACCGGAATCTCATCGATCAACGTCGGAATCAGTTCACCCTCGATAACCGTACCGTGAAGTTCACTGTGACGAACCAGAAGATCCGCAACCGGTTCACCGGCGGCTGTTCGTTTATTTAACAGGGTGATATCTGCGCCCATCGCCTTGCATACACGAAGAATGCCATCTCGGGTAGGATTGATTCCCACATCTTTGATCATTACTTCAGATCCCGGCACCAAAAGAGCAGCCACAATAAAATAAGCAGCGGAAGAAATATCTCCGGGAACAGAAATGTCCAGTCCGTGAAGTTCCGAATCCGGCGAGATAGAAGCAGTTGTTCCTTCACTGGTGACCCGTGCGCCGAAGTGAGAGAGCATCAGTTCCGTATGATTTCTCGAAAGATAAGGTTCTGTAACCGAAGTAATTCCGTCTGCATACAGTCCGGCAAGCAGAACACAGGATTTCACCTGCGCAGAAGCTACCGGTGACTGATAATGGATCGCAGTCAGCGGATGTCCCTGAATTTGTAACGGTGCACACTGGTTTCCCTTCAGACTCTCGACTGTAGCACCCATCATAGAAAGTGGTTTGATGATCCTTCCCATTGGCCGGCTCTGGATCGACGCATCACCGGTAAGTGTTGTGGTAAAATTCTGACCGGCGAGAATACCGGAGATCAGTCGTGTTGTGGTTCCACTGTTACCGGTATCCAGAATCTCAGTCGGAGCAGTAAGCCCGTGAAGGCCTTTCCCATGAATCCGGATTTCCTCCTGCGTATTTTCAATATCGATTCCTAATTTGCGAAAACAGGAGATCGTAGAAAGACAATCTGCTCCCTGCAAAAAATTCGTCACTCTTGTCGTACCGTCAGCCAGTGCACCAAACATCACAGCGCGGTGTGAGATCGACTTGTCTCCCGGAATCTTCACCTCTCCGCGAAGAGGCATTTTTGCCTGCATAAGTTCCATATGTACATCCTCCTTACCGAACATGAAGTGTATAATTCCGTTCTTTCAAAACACCCTGTGCCTTCACACAGGATTCCTCATCATAAAACTCGATCCGAAGAACACCTTCCTCGAATTCTCTGTTATGAATGATGCCGATATTTTTAATACTAATTGAATTCATCGCAAGCAGTGTGGCAATTGTAGCTATACCACCGGCTTCGTCATAAATATCACAGTAAAAGGCATAAATCTTCTCGATTACCCCTTTGCTCGCTTCCGGAAGAGAATTGCGGTATTCTCTGGAATTACTGAACATATTATAGATTTCATCTGCATCACCATTATCCACCCAGCATTTTGCCTGTACGATCAGGCGAATATACTCATCGAGTACTTTTGAAATCATCGACCGATTTTCCAGACAGATCTGCTGCCACATCACAGGAGAAGAAGAGGCGATACGTGTAATATCTTTAAAACCTCCGGCTGCGATCAGTTTCATATTTTCCTCTGGTGTATCCATTTTCTGTACAGCATTTACCAGTGTAGAGGCGATGATATGCGGCAGATGGCTCACAGCCGCAGTGATATAATCGTGTTCTTCATAAGTAAGTACCAGTGGAATAGCTCCGAGAGAAGAAATCAGTTCCATAAACTGTGTCAGACGGGGAATATCAATCTGACCACCTGGTGTAAGAATATAGTAAGCATTTTCGATCAGCATATCGGTGGCATTTTCAAAACCGGTTTTTTCAGAACCGGCCATCGGGTGTCCGCCGATGAAGTGGTCATCCAGTCCCAGTTTCTCAACCGCCTGATGAATCTCACCTTTTACACTTCCCACATCCGTAACGATACAGTCCGGGCTCATATGATCTTTCAGCCATTCAAGATAAGAAATGTTGTCATGAACCGGTGCGCAGAGGAAAATATAATTGCAGGAAGCAAATGCCTCGTCTTCTTTCGTGCATTTTACATCAACAATTCCTTCAGACACGGCGAGATCCAGCGTAGCTTCCGTTCTGGTATATGCAAAAATTCTGGTCTGTGGATGAAAACGTTTCAGAGATTTGGCGATGGATCCGCCGATCAGCCCCAGACCGATAAATCCTATATTCAGTGAATCACTCATAGTTGTCTGTCAAAATCCTTTCTCAGTAATTACGCGTGTATTTTGCGTACTTTTACCATTGTAAAGCACAAGATAGGAAAAGTCAATGATTTAGCGCTTTAAACTATGGAACTTTAACGCTGGAAAGTACAAGTAAGGGATTATACGCCAGGGAGAATCAAAAGAGAAGAAGAAAATATATACAGTACAAAAAGGGGTCTTTGAGATAATTTAACAAAATGAAGATAGAATATACAAAAAAGAAACAATTCATATCGAAAAAACATAAAATATACAAACACAAATGAAAAAAGTTCAGAAAATAATTGTCAAAATTACATAAATAACTTGAAATATTCAAAGAAATTTAGTAATATATAACTATACTAATTTTTGGGAGGTATTACATATGGACGTTTTTAGAACTGACCGAATAAGGAATGTAGTGCTGCTTGGTCATGGCGGAGCAGGTAAGACTACACTGACAGAAGCTATGGCTTATCTTTCAGGTATTACAAATCGTTTAGGCAAGGTGACAGATGGCAATACCATCAGTGATTACGACAAAGAAGAGATCAAGAGAAAATTCTCGATCAGTACTTCTACCGTGCCGGTTGTATGGGATAAGGTAAAAGTAAATATTTTAGATACACCTGGATTCTTTGATTTTGTAGGAGAAGCTGAAGAGGCAGTAGCCGCCGCCGATGCAGCAGTGATCGTGATCTCCGGAAAATCAGGCGTACAGGTAGGAACCCAGAAAGCATGGGAACTGTGTGAAAAATACAGACTGCCACGTATGTTCTTCGTAACAGAGATGGATATGGATGATGTCAGCTACCGTCAGGTAGTAGAAGATCTGACCGAACTGTATGGCAAAAGGATCGCACCGTTGCACATGCCGCTTCGTGAGGATGGAAAATTTGTCGGTTATATCAATATTGTAAAGAACAAAGGCCGCCGTTACATTGAAAAAGATAAGAAAGAAGAATGCGAGATTCCGGAATATTCAAAAGAATATCTGGAAAAATACAGAGAGATCTTACTGGAAGCTGTAGCAGAGACCAGCGAAGAATTCATGGATCGCTATTTTGCAGGTGAGGAATTCTCTGTTACCGAGATTTCTGCAGCATTATCCATGTGCGTAGGCGATGGAAGTCTGGTTCCTGTATGCATGGGATCTCCGGTCAACCTGCAGGGGGTTAAGATCCTGTTAGACGATATTTGTGGATACTTCCCGAGCCCGAATCTGAGAGAACGCGCCGGTATCGTAAAATCAACCAGTGAAATTTTCGAAGCTGACTATGATTTCACCATGCCGAAATCCGCACAGGTCTTCAAGACGATCGTAGATCCGTTTATCGGAAAATATTCACTGTTGAAAGTTTGTTCCGGTGTTATCAAGTCCGGGGATACCTTATATAATGTAGAAAGAGAAGAAGAACTGAAGATCGGCAAGCTGTATGTCATGGAGGGATCCAAACCGATCGAGGTTCCGGAACTTCATGCAGGCGATATCGGAGCCGTAGCCAAGATCAACGAACTGCGTACCGGCGATACTCTGGCAACAAAAGCTGTCCCGGTATTCTACGGCAAACCGGAGATTTCCACTCCATATACCTGCAAACGCTACAAAGCAGTGAACAAAGCAGATATGGATAAGATTTCCCAGGCACTCTCCAAGATGTGTCAGGAAGATCTGACAATGAAAGTAGTCAATGATTCTGCAAACCGTCAGACTCTTCTTTATGGCATGGGTGACCAGCATATAGACGTGATCGTCAGCAAACTGCAGGAACAGTATAAAGTGAATGTGGAACTTTCCAAACCGAAAGTAGCTTTCCGTGAGACCATTCGTAAAAAATCAGATATTGATAAAAAATATAAAAAACAGTCCGGTGGACATGGCCAGTATGGTCATGTAAAGATGACCTTTGAACCATCCGGTGATCTGGATACACCATATGTATTTGAGCAGATCGTTGTCGGCGGAGCCGTTCCGAAGAACTACTTCCCGGCAGTAGAAAAAGGTCTGCAGGAATCTGTAGTATCCGGTCCTCTGGCAGCATACCCGGTAGCTGGTGTGAAAGCGGTTCTGTATGATGGATCTTATCATCCGGTAGATTCTTCTGAGATGGCATTCAAGACTGCAACAAAGATGGCATTCAAAGACGGTTTCCTGGCAGCTTCGCCGGTTCTGTTAGAGCCTATCGTAAATATGCAGATCCGTGTACCGGATAAATTTACCGGTGATGTTATGGGTGATCTGAACAAACGACGTGGCCGTGTGCTTGGTATGAACCCGGATAAACAGGGATATACCATCGTAGAAGCAGATGTTCCGGAACTGGAGATTTACGGATATGCAACCATACTTCGTTCCATGACAGGTGGAGCCGGTGATTTCTCTTATACATTTGCCCGTTACGAGCAGGCACCTGGCGATGTACAGGAAAGAGAGATTGAAGCAAGAGCCAGCAAGGTAGACAAAGGGGAAGAATAACCAGACAGTATGAAATAAAGAATAAAAGTGCAAGGGAGAACATCCTGTACAGTTTTAAATGTACAGGATGTTCTTTCTGCTTGCGAAAATATCTGTGAGATTATATAATTCACATAGCTGTGAAAATATTTCATAAAAATTCAATGGTGCCTGACACCATCGACAACCGGCGGTCGAAGGGGCCAGCCAGAAAGGATTATAGAATTATGTACGAAAATGGATATAAAAAACTGCAGGACAGTCTGATCGATGTGATTGCAGAGGAACAGGCAAAGCTTGGATATATGAAAGAACCGATCCGGCTGTATTATCCTTTGAGTTCTCTGCATCATTTTTTTAAAAGCGAAGGTGATGCAGAGGCGATGCAGGAGTCACTGGGAGGATTTCCGGAGGCAACAAAAGAAATATTCGGGGAAGTACAGGTATCGCACAAAGGAGATCGTTTCTGCTTCTTCCTGTCGGAAAATGCGACAGAATATGTGCACGAACACCGGGACGAGAATGCATTTATCTTTGCACTGGTACAGTTACTTACAAAACACGGAACGACGTTGGATGAAGTAAAAGAATTATTCCGCAGTCAGACATCTGAGTGTGCGATGGAACCGATGGACAACGGAGAATTTGACCTGATGATCCGCTTTGTGGACTCGGAAGATCCATATTACTACTGCTTTAAAGATGAGGGCTGCCATATCATTTACCACAGATTTCTGCCGGAGGATTATGCAGATTTCGGATTCTAAAAGAAGAATCATCGGTTGTAAAATATCAGAAATGAAACAGAAAGTTGATATTTTGGAAAAAATATAGGAAAGAAGAGAAAAAAGGATGTCTGAAAAACAGAAAAAAAGGCAGTGGCATACGCCGGCAGAAAGAATTATGATGACTGGATTTGGTGTAGTGATCATACTGGGAACGCTTCTTTTGTGTCTGCCGGTTTCATCGGCCAGTGGAAAGGGCGTATATTGGCTTGATGCGTTATTTACGGCGACTACATCTGTGTGTGTAACCGGCCTTGTGACCGTGCCCACTGCAACCACCTGGAGCGTGTTTGGAAAAATTGTGATTCTGGGGCTGATTCAGTTTGGCGGGCTTGGAATCATGGCATGTATGATCATGATATTTCTGGTTTTGCGAAGAAAAATCAGCCTGCAGAGTCGCAAACTGATTCAGGATACATATAATCTGCCGGTGCTGAAAGGAAGCGTGGGAATTGTCAGAAGACTTCTGATCGGAACAGCGGTGGTTGAGATTGCAGGAGCAATATGTTATAGCTTTTGGTTTGTTCCTCATTATGGACTGTGGAGAGGAATCGGGTACAGTATTTTCCATTCGATATCCGCGTTTTGCAATGCAGGAATCGATCTGGTAGGTGAATCTTCTTTTGCGCCTTTTGTAACCAATCCTCTGATGAATGTTACAACCATGGGACTGATTATCTTGAGCGGACTTGGCTTCCCCGTCTGGTGGGAAGTGATCGAGCATGTGCAGGATCTGCTGAAAGGAAAACGAACCAGAAAAAATTTTATCCGCGGATTTACTCTTCATACAAAACTGGTATTGACGACGACAGTAATCCTGATCACAGGCGGGGCACTTCTGATCCTCCTGTTGGACTGGAATCATACAGGGTCCCTCGGAGATCTGAAACCGGGAGAGAAAGTGATGGCTGCTTTTTTTCAGTCCATAACAACAAGAACAGCCGGATTTGAGACGATTCCACAGAAAAATTTTACGGATGGGTCTGCGATGGTGAGCATGATTCTGATGTTTATCGGCGGTTCACCGATGGGAACAGCTGGTGGTGTGAAGACAATTACGGTTGCTCTTCTTATCGTGCTGGTTACTTCTTATATCCGTGGAAATCATGATACGGTAGTATGGGGAAGAAAAGTTGTGGAAGAAAATATCCGCTCTGCGGTGGTGATTTTCTTTTTTGCACTGACTACTGCTCTTACGGCCACAATCCTTCTGGTTGCCGTCAGTGGTCATCCGCTTCTGGACTGTGCCTATGAGGTTGTTTCGGCGGTGGCGACGGTGGGACTGACCCGTTCTCTGACTTCACAGCTCCCGGCAGCAGGGAAAATCATTGTCATACTTATTATGTATATGGGACGAATCGGGCCGATTACACTTGCGGTAGCCCTTGGGCGCAGAACAAGACATGTGGATGCAGATATTCAGAGACCGGAACAGAGGATTCTGATTGGATAAAAGAATAGGGTAGAACAGATTAACAGAAAGGAAAATAAAAATCATGGACAAACAATATGCAGTAATCGGACTTGGAAAATTCGGTTATGCTGTGGCACAGACACTGTCACAGGCAGGAAAACAGGTTCTGGCAGTGGATAAAGACCAGGAGCTGGTGCAGGAGATAGCAGATTATGTGACTTATGCTGCACGGGCAGATGTGACGGACAGCCGTGTATTTGAATCGCTGGGAATCAGTAACATGGATGTGGTGATCATAGGGATCTCGGAAGATATGGAGTCAAGTATTCTGGCGACATTGCAGGCAAAAGAGGCAGGTGTTCCGCTGGTAATCGCCAAAGGGATGAATCAGATGCATGCCAAGATTCTGAAAAAGATCGGTGCAGACCGTGTAGTGATGGCCGAAATCGAAACGGGTATCCGTCTTGGTAAAAACCTGATTTCAGGAGGATTTCAGGATTTCTTTATGCTGTCAGATTCCTTTTCGATGGTAGAACTTGCGGTTCCGGATAGTTGGAGCAATCATAATCTGGAAGAACTGAATCTACGAAAAAAATATGAAATTAATGTTATTGCAATCAAGAAAGGGGAAACGATTTGTGTCAACATCCATCCGGAAGAAAACCTGTGTATGGGAGAGATCTTGATTCTTGCAGGAGAAAATAAAGCATTGGCCAAATTAATGAAAAAATATAAAGAGGGAGATATTTGAAGCCCCTTCATAAGGATTAAAAAAGAAATCTGTCAGTAGTATGTCAGGTTTCTTTTTTTATGTGAGCAACATGTCTGAGTCCGTACCTGTATGAGATATTAGCGACGGTCTGAACAGTAACTACAGGAATACCACAGACTATATAATCGAAAGACAAGACTTGACATGCCCAAAATGTTGTACTATCATCCAGATAGTTGATAGTACAACTAATGGACAGATATTCTATATAAAACAGAAAAAGAAAAGTATAAGTGAAGAAAGGATGGGGTATTTCTTATGGATGATACAAAACGGCAGATCACGAAAATAGCCAGAGAAGTAGGAAAATTTACAGTTCAGACCATGAAAGAAGAGGGAATCGGAACTGCGGAGTTTGATGTGATTCATCTGGTACGTCATAATCCGGGAATCACCCAGACCAAAGTGCGTGAAAGTCTGAAGATGGATAAAGGAGCTGCGGCAAAACGGGTAGCCCGCCTGGAGAATAAAGGATATCTGGTTCGAAAACCGAATCCGGAAGATGGAAGGAGCCAGCTGCTTTATGCGACAGAAAAAGCGGAACACCTGAAAAATTCCAAGACATCGATCGAAACCGTATTTTATGAATGGCTGTTAGAGGATCTCTCAGGGGAGGAAAAGGAGCATTTTTGTAAAACACTGGACATGTTGTACTGGAAATCAAAAAGAGAACGACAGGCAGGATTTGAAAATATTACACGGATTTTGGCAAAAGAGGAGAATGACGGGGATGGAAAACAAGGAACTGCAAAAGAAGAGAGAGGATGAGAAGTTTTGTCCGGAAAAAATCGATTCGTATTTTCGGGTAGAATGGAAAGTTCTTCTTACAATTACAATCTCCGGCCTGATCTATAACCTGGGACTTCTGGCGGAACCGTGGTTTGAGGGAAGGATGACGGGAATGTTGGTGGATATTCTGAGAGGCAGCGGAACTTTTTCCAATATGCTGTTTCTTGTAATCGGTTATGTGGCAGCAATCGGGATCGTACAGGTATCCAGATATGTCAAACGTTTTTATGTACGCAGGTTTGCAAATAATGTAAACCGGAGAATGAAAGAGATCCTGTATCACACTCTTGTGACCAGGGGGAGGGCGAGCCTTCGGGAAGAAGGGGAAGGAACCATCATGACAAAAGCCATCCGGGATGTAGATGATTGTGTGGAGGGCATGCGTAAATTCACGACGGAGATTTTTGATACCGGTGTGGCTCTGACAGCCTATGCAGGCATGCTTTTGTGGTATGACTGGCGGCTTGCTCTGCTGTGTATGATCTTTCCGCCGATTTCATATATTACAGCGGAGAAGATGAAACGGATGATCCAGAGAACCGGAGCAGCATATAAAAAGCAGTGCGGAGTATTGAGCGCAGTGACTCTTGATCGTGCACAGAACGCTGTCACTTACCGGGTGTTTGGCTGTGAGAGAGACCGGCAGATGGCTTATGAGAAGAATCTTACCGATTATGAAACATCCGCGGTAAAGGCAAATATCTGGAACAGTGCCATGCCTCCGATTTATAAAGTGATTTCTATGACCAGTGTATTGTTTATTCTGTATTTTGGTCAGAAAAATACACTGGGAAGCGGATGGAGCAGCTGGTCAATCGCAACATTTACCACGTTTCTGGCATGCTTTGTGAAGCTTTCTACAAAATCATCCAGTGCGGCAAAACTCTTCAATGCCGTACATAAAGCGCAGGTTTCCTGGAATCGTATCCGTCCGCTGTTTGACTCGGTAAACGAGGAAGAAGACGGAAAAGAATGGGGCCCTGGAAATCTGGAAGTAAAAGATGTCTCATTTGCTTATCCGGACGGAAAGCGCGTGCTGGAACATGTGTCTTTTTCAGCAAAACCGGGGCAGATCATCGGCGTGACCGGTCCGGTAGCCTGTGGAAAATCAACCCTTGGGAAGTTATTTTTATGTGAATGTCCATATGAGGGAACGGTACGATTTGCAGGAAAAGATTTGCTGCAGATGGAAGAGGCAGAACGTAAGGGTATCGTAGTCTATCTGGGGCATGATCCGGAGCTGTTTCATGACAGCGTCAGAGATAATGTGTTGTTGGGAGACGAAAAAGATTTGAAAACCTATCTGAAAGCAGTGTGTATTGACCGGGAAGTTTCTGATATGGAAGAGGGAGAGGATACCTTGATTGGAAATGGTGGGGTTCGCCTTTCCGGAGGTCAGGCACAGCGTGTGGCACTGGCAAGAACACTGTGCCATAAAAAGCCGTTACTGGTGCTTGATGATCCGTTTTCTGCACTGGATAAATCCACGGAGAGAGAAGTGTTTTCTAATGTACAGGCAATGACCCGTGATTCGATCGTGTTGCTTTTGTCACATCGACTGTATCTGTTTCCACAGATGGATCAGATCATCTGGATGGACGAGGGAAAAACGACCGTGGGAACGCATGAGGAACTGTTACAGAAAGTTTCGGCATATGCGACATTATTTACCACACAGGAAGGAGAGGACAGTCATGAAGCATAAAGGAAATGTACGAAATATTCTGATCGATACAGTAAAAAAACAAAAATGGCTGTCCAGCGGGATCCTGATCGCGGTACTTGGAGCCATCGGAGCCTCTCTGATCCCGCCGCTTCTTCTTGGAAAAATCGTGGACAGTATTACGGCAGGACATGCGGTAGCGTTTTCGTTCTTTGTCCTCTATTTTGTTGTGCTTGCCCTGACAGGTTTTATGGATACGGCGCGCGAGAGTCTTCTGACTGTTTTCGGACAGAAGATCACGCATGCGCTTCGAAGCCGCCTGATGGAAAAGTTTGTCAGCCTCAGTGCGGATACGATCAATCAGCAGGAACCGGGAACGATGGTATCAAGGTTTATAGGAGATGTGGATACGGTAGAGAACCTGTTTACTTCCGGAATCATCAGCATGTTTGCGGATACATGTGAGATCCTGAGTATCCTGGCTGTGATCTGGTTTCGGAATAAGGGATTGACGTTGGTTTTACTGTTTTTATTGCCATTTTTGTTCTGGTTTACCAGACATGTACAGAAAAATATGTTGACCGCACAGATCGAGAACCGAAGAGCAGTAGGCCGTGCCTCGGGTCATGTGCCGGAGACGATTCACAATATTCGGACGATCCATTGCTTTGGAAAAGAAAAATATATGGAAGAGCGGTATGACAAATATATCAGCGACAGCTATCGGGCGATGGAACGAACGAACTTCTATGATGCGATTTACTCACCGGTTATTCTGATTCTGAATGCCGTTGTGGTTGCTGTTGTGATGCTGTTATCTGCATCTGGCAATCAGCAGATTCTGACATTCTTTGGAATGTCTGCCGGAACAGCAGTAGCCGTAATCAATTATATTTCCCAGATTTTCACACCGGTAGAAAGCCTTGGTATAGAGATTCAGACGATCCAGTCAGCGATGGCAGGTATTCACAGAATCAATGAGTTTTTCAATCTGGAAGCAGCTGAAGCAGACAGAGCGAACGGAAAACGACAGGGTTTCCGGAAAACAGCAAAAGATATCATTGGACAGAAAAAACAGGTTACAACAGATAAGATACATACGGCAGATGTCGGAGATCAGACCGCGGTATCCTTTGAAAATGTAGTCTTTGGCTATGACGCACATCTGATTCTGGAAGGTGTGAGTTTTGAGGTGAAAAAAGGCGAACAGGTCACATTGTCCGGGCGTACCGGTGCCGGAAAGAGTACGATCCTGAAGCTGCTGCTTGGTCTGTATGAGCCGCAGAGTGGAAGCATACGGATCGGTAATGTTTCTGCTACAGAAGTTCCGGAAGAGGAAAGGAGATCGCTGTTTGGCTATGTGGAGCAGTCTTTCCATATGGTGCCGGGTACGGTGCGTGAGCAGATCACACTGTATGATCGGAGAATCACGGAAAAACAGGTGCAGGCGGCAGCAAGACTGACTGGTCTTGAAGATTCGATCGCCAGTCTGGAAAATGGCTACGATACCGTGTGTACCCCGGAGATCTTTTCGCAGGGGCAATGGCAATTGTTATCCATCGCCAGGGCAGCAGTTGCAGAACCATCGATTCTGTTGCTGGATGAGATCACGGCAAATCTGGATGTGGAGACGGAAAAGAAAGTCTTACAGGCACTGCGGCGCGTATCGGAAAACCGAACGGTAATCTCGATTTCCCACAGAACTTCAGCGGAGATGGGACGGATCATAACGGTTTAGTAACGTTTTCACTTTTTTTTTTCGGAAAATCATGGTAAACTGTTAAAGTGTGACAGGGTAACTGTTCAGTACCTTCACAGTTACGAGCAAAAATGCAATTAAAATCACCTTCGGTGACGGCATTTTTGCTTGTATGTCTCGGGATTTTGGCATAAATATGCCAAAACACCTCGCGGGATAATGGCTACTGAATAGTTACGTGACAGGTAACAATACAGTAGATTTTTGCATTTATGAAACGGTCGCCTGCACAAAAAAGGAAATCGAAAAAACAGAAGAACTGTTCCGGTGATGAGAGTTAAAAACGGAACGGTGATAAAGGAGAAATTACAATGCCAGTATTTGATTTTAATAATACCCCGGATAAAGACAAACCGTTGACCTGTACTTATACAACCTTCCGCTCCGACGAATCCACCGCTACACCGGAACGCCCGATGCTGGTGCTGGATAACAAAAAACGGCAGTGGAAACACCATTCCAGCGGATTCTTTTCTAATCCGGCGAAACAGACGACTTTTGAATTTGAGGAGGAAGATGGTATCGTATCCGCGGACATCCTGCAGATCGATGCCCGTTTTGTCAGTCTGTTAAAATGGCTCGGCGGTAATCATATTCATATCCGGCTGTCCGGTGAGAACAGAGAAAATGGGTATGCCGTTTATAAGATCCGTGAGATCGCTTTCGGTGGCGGCACCAAACTTTCGGCGGAGGATGGTTTTTTACAGTTTATGATCGAACGTCTTCTGGCAAGCAATGCACCGGAAGAGATCGAGGAAGATGAGGATGCAGAAGAAATCGGCGATGATATGAAACTGACCAGTATACAGAGCATCACCGATTTTATGACCTGCGCCGGAAAAACACTGCCGGATAATATTCGTCTCTGGGCGAGAAGAAACCTGGCGGTTGCAAAATCCCATGAGGTATCTCCGGAAGAGAGACGGCATGCACAGAGAGCACTGTCGATTATGATGAATGTACAGTGGAAGAGCAATTACTTTGAGTCTATCGACCCGCAGGAAGCGAGAAGAATCCTCGATGAAGAACTGTACGGTATGGAGAAGGTAAAACAGAGAATTATCGAGACGATCATCCAGATCAACCGTACCCATACCTTACCGGCATACGGTCTGCTTCTGGTAGGACCTGCAGGAACCGGAAAATCACAGATTGCCTATGCGGTTGCACGAATCCTGAAACTGCCGTGGACAACTCTGGATATGAGTTCCATCAACGATCCGGAACAGCTGACCGGAAGTTCCCGTGTCTATGCCAATGCAAAACCCGGTATCATCATGGATGCATTTTCGATGGCAGGAGAGTCCAATCTGGTATTTATCATCAACGAGCTGGACAAAGCAGCCTCCGGCAAAGGAAACGGAAACCCGGCGGATGTTCTGCTGACCCTGCTTGATAACCTGGGATTCACCGATAACTATATGGAATGTATGATCCCTACGGTAGGTGTCTATCCGATCGCCACCGCCAACGACAAATCCCAGATCAGTGCACCGCTGATGTCCCGTTTTGCGGTGATCGACATTCCGGATTATACAGATGAAGAGAAGAAAATTATTTTCTCAAAATATGCACTGCCGAAAGTACTGAAGCGAATGAGTCTGAAAGAAAATGAAATTATTCTGACAGATGAGGGGCTGGACAGAATCATTCAGAAACATGCGAATACCAGCGGTATCCGTGATCTGGAACAGGCCGCAGAGCATATCGCAGCCAATGCTCTGTATCAGATTGAAGTCAATCATATGCAATCTGTAACGATCGATGCACAGATGGTAGAGAAAGTGCTTGAGTAATAAATATGAAAAAAAGTGCGACAGATGACTGGGTACACTAAAATTGTCAAAGGAGGATAATTGTTATGTGGAATGGAAAGAAAAAAGCAGTAACATTCAGTTACGATGATGGTGTGACACAGGATCGCCGTCTGGTGGAAATGATGAATACTTATGGTGTAAAAGGCACCTTTAACTTAAACAGCGGTATGCAGTCTTATGCAAATGTATGGGAACATCCCAAGGGGCTTCTGATTCATCGAATGAACACTGAAGGTTTAAAAGAACTGTATCAGGGACATGAGATTGCAGCACATTGTCTGACACATGCAGATCTTCCCAAATATGATGAAGAGACGATCCGCAATGAGATTCTGGAAGACAAGAAAAATCTGGAAGAACGGTTTGGGCAGCCTGTTGTGGGAATGGCGTATCCGTTTGGTACTTATAACGATACAGTAGTGGATATTGCGCGTGCCTGTGGTATCCGTTATTCCCGTACGATAGAGCGGACCGGAAATTTTGGACTTCCGGAAGAGCCGCTGACACTGAATCCAACCTGCCATCATAATGATGCGGATGTGATGGATCTGATTGACCGTTTTCTGGCATCTGACAGTGAGGAACCACAGCTTTTCTATCTGTGGGGACACAGTTATGAGTTTGACGTGGATCAGAACTGGGATCGGATGGAAGAGATCCTGAAAAAATTGTCCGGTCATGATGAAATCTTTTACGGAACAAACAGAGAAGTGTTATTTGGTGAATAATAACTATCTCGTACATAATATTATGATTATGTTCTGAATACTATCAGAATCTGTGACAGATGCAAAGAAAAAAGGAGAACACAAATGCAATATGCAATCATAGGAGCCGGAGGAACCGGCGGAGTTATGGGATATTTTATGACAAAGGCAGGAAAAGATGTGACACTGATTGCCCGTGGCCGTCATCTGGAAGCTATGAAAGAGCATGGATTGACTCTGGAGCGTCTCTGGGATCCGAATCCTGAGACAATTGCTGTGAAAGCAACGGATATGGAACACTACAAGGAACAACCGGATGTGATCCTGGTGTGTGTAAAAGGGTATTCACTGGAAGATACCGTCCCGTTTATCCGCCGCGTGGCAAAACCGGATACGATCGTGATTCCGATTCTGAATATCTATGGAACCGGTGCAAAACTGCAAAAAGAACTGCCGGAACTTCTGGTGACAGACGGATGCATCTATGTATCTGCCAACATCAAAGAACCGGGTGTGTTATTGCAGCATGGAAAGATTCTGCGGATCGTCTTTGGAGTTCGGGAAAAGACAGACTGGAGACCGGAACTGGAACAGATCCGGCAGGATTTTACGGACAGTGCTATTGACGGAATTTTATCCGAAAATATTCGCAGAGAAGCACTTGAAAAATTCTCCTATGTGTCTCCGATCGGAGCAGCAGGACTGTACTGTAACGCAGTAGCGGGGGATTTTCAGAAAGAGGGCGCTCCGCGGGAACTGTTTTGTTCGATGATCCGGGAAATCGCAGCACTTGCAGATGCTATGGGCGTTCCGTTTCAAAAAGACATGGTAGATGTTAATTTACATATTTTGTCTAATCTTGCACCGGAAACAACTACTTCTATGCAGAGGGATGTAATGGCTGGGAAACCATCAGAAATCGACGGACTGGTATACGAAGTGGTTCGTATGGGAAAACTGTATGGTGTGCCGGTTCCCTCGTATACGAAAGTAGCTAATCGACTGGCTGAGAAAAAAGGGATCATTTTTGATATGGATGGTGTTCTGGTCAATACGGAACCGTTGCATTTTCGGTGTTGGCAGGAAGTGCTGAAAGAGGACGGAATCACGCTGAACTATGAGATTTACAAACCGTGCATCGGTTCTACCAGAGAAGTTTTCCGGCAGCTGATGGTGGATGCTTACGGTGATATTTTCGAGGATTATCCGACGATGAACCGGAGAATGGAAGAAAAGAAAAAGGAAATCGTGGAAAAAGAAGGATTCCCGCAATGTGAGGGAATCCGGGAAGTTCTGGAAAAACTACATCAGGAAGGATATCTGCTGGCAGTCGGATCTTCTTCTCCGGAGGATGTGATCCAAAAAGTGTTGAAGGATCTTGACCTGGCTCAGTATTTTTCTGCTTTTATCAGTGGAGAAAATATGGCACATCCAAAGCCGGCACCGGATACGTTTCTTGCCGCAGCAGAAGCATTATTACTGGATCCTTCCGCATGTATGGTAGTAGAAGATTCCACTAATGGAGGAAAGGCGGCAAAAGCAGCAGGAATGTCCTGCGTCTGGTTCCATAATCCGGATTCCGGAGATCAGCAGATTCCGGATGCAGTTTTGGAGATTTCTTCCTGGGATTCTTCCAGTGCAGAGAAAATTATGAAAGTATCAGAACAATGAGAAAAAACAGAACAGCCATGCAAGTATTTTGAATAAAAGGAGCAGATGGAAATGTGTACAGCAGCTACTTATAAGACAAAAGATTTTTATATGGGAAGGACGCTGGATTATGAATTCTCCTATGGAGATGAGATTACAGTAACACCAAGAAATTATCCGTTTCATTTTCGCCATATGGAAGAACTGGAAAATCATTATGCGATCATCGGTATGGCACATGTAGCGGATGATTACCCGCTGTATTACGATGCGGTCAATGAAAAAGGACTTGGAATGGCAGGGTTGAACTTCGTAGGAAACGCTGTCTACCAGGAAATCCAGGAGGGGCGGGAAAACGTGGCTCAGTTTGAGTTCATTCCATGGATTCTTTCCCAGTGCGCATCGGTAGAAGAGGCGAAGAAAATGCTGGCGGAGATGAATCTGGTGGGAACCGTATTCGCTCCACAGTTTCCGGCGGCACAGCTGCACTGGATTCTGGCGGACAAATATGCGTGTATCACCATCGAATGTGTCCGGGAGGGACTGAAGGTTTATGATAATCCGGCAGGTGTACTGACCAATAATCCGCCATTTGAACAGCAGATGTTTTTATTGAATCAGTATATGCATCTGTCACCGAAACAGCCGGAGAATCATTTTTCCGAGCAGTTGCCATTACAGACCTACAGCCGCGGCATGGGCGCACTTGGACTTCCGGGAGATCTTTCTTCTACTTCCCGCTTTGCAAAAGTGGCATTTACCAGAGCACATGCAGTATCGGGAGATTCCGAGGCGGAAAGCGTCAGCCAGTTTTTCCACATTCTGGGATCGGTGGACCAGCAGAGAGGATGTTGTGAAGTGGCTGAGGGCAAGTACGAGATTACGATCTATACCTCCTGCTGGAACGCACAGAAAGGAATCTACTATTATAATACCTATGAAAACCACCAGATTACTGCAGTTGACATGCACCGCGAGAATCTGGACGGAACCACACTGGCAAGATACCCATTGATTCAGAAGGGCGAGATCCGGTGGCAGAACTAATGGAAATGATGTAAATGAGCAGGAATCTGTATGGAATATATCCGACAGATTCCTGTTTTTTTACAGCAATGATTGCTATGATGTATTGTTGACAGATTGTGGAGTCAATGAAAATATAAACTTGCTGTAAGAAGGATTTTATGATAAAATACTTCAAAAATGAATATTCTAAAAATGAAATTGAGGTGAGAAAGGTATGATAAGCATCGAGTATGTGCATAAGCTGCTGGAAGTTTACAATCAGTTTTGTCGACCGTTATGCCAGCAGACCGGCATCCCGCAGACATCCCTGGATATCCTGATGTTCCTGAAAAATAATCCGCAGTATAAAAATGCTGCAGATATTGTAAAGATCCGCGGGATCAAGGCGAATCTGGTATCCATCCATGTGGAACGGCTGGTGCAGGAAGGATATCTCGAACGCCGGGAGGTTCCGGGCGACCGGAGAAAGACAGAACTGATCTGTACCCGGAAAGCGGAGCATGTCTGGAGACAGGGATGTGAGATTCAGAAAACATTTATCGAAACCTTATTTTCCGGTGTGCCTTCGGAGTCCAGAAAGATTTTTGAACAGGTGATGGAACAGACAGAGGAAAATCTGAATACATATCAAAAGGAGAACAAAAAGAAATGAGTATTTTACTGACAGTAATTGTTACATTTTTTGCAGGTATGGGTGCAGGTCTCGGGACCGGATTTGCCGGTATGAGTGCGGCGGCAGTCATCAGCCCGATGCTGATCACATTCTTGGGAATGGATCCCTACATGGCAGTGGGAATCGCATTGTCCTCGGATGTGCTGGCAAGTGCCGTATCCGCATATACTTATGGGAAGAATAAGAATCTTGATATAAAAAATGGTCTGATCATGATGGTTACCGTGTTGTTGTTTACCATAGTGGGAAGTTACGTTTCCAGCCTGGTACCGTCCACAACGATGGGAAATTTCTCCGTCTTTATGACCTTCCTTCTCGGCATCAAATTCATTGTCCGTCCGGTCATGACTACGAAAGAAGCCATGGCACAGGTGTCTGCGAAAAAACGTGCGATTCAGTCTGTGATCTGCGGAGTGATGATCGGCTTTATCTGCGGATTTATCGGTGCCGGTGGCGGTATGATGATGCTTCTGATCCTGACATCCGTTCTCGGATATGAATTGAAAACAGCCGTGGGAACCAGTGTATTTATCATGACCTTCACCGCCCTCACCGGAGCCGTATCCCACTTTGCCATCGGCGGCACACCAGACTGGACAGTATGGATCCTGTGTGTGGTCTTTACCTTCCTCTGGGCAAGAATCGCAGCCGTATTTGCCAATAAAGCAACGCCAAAGACTCTGAACCGTGCTACAGGAGTGATCCTGGTGGTGCTGGGAGTTGCGGTTATGGCATTTTCGGTGTTGGGATAGAGTAACAAATGTCTGCTGGTCGGATGGCTCTTTGAAAATATCATGCATAACCACGCAGACTATACCCGAAAATGATATCAGCTGCGAAATGGAAAGAAAAAAGTTAATAGATAATAAATTGGAGGATACAATATCATGATAATCAGAACTGCAACCATAGATGATCTGCCACAGATCGCCGCCGTAGAGTCCGAGTGCTTCCCACCGGCCGAAGCCGCCACAAAAGAGGAATTCGCCGACCGCCTTATTCATTATGCCAACCATTTCTGGCTGATGTTCGACGAGCAAAATGACAACAAACTGGTTGCGTTCGTCGACGGTTTTGTCACCAACGGACCGGATCTGACGGATGAAATGTATGAAAAAGCTTCCATGCACGACGAAAGCGGTGCCTGGCAGATGATTTTCGGGGTGAATACAATCCCGTCCTATCGAAGACGCGGGCTGGCAGGAGAACTGCTGGAGCGGGC